>JAKVBR010000001.1:0-29879 GCA_022447165.1 Phycisphaerales bacterium
AAGCAGTTTGCTAGAACTCAACACTAACTTAAACTCACCTGTCGTCTCAACACAATGCACTGCCTTTGACATGAGTTGCCTAGACGCTCGATCGAGTCGTTCATCATCACATTCAATTGCGATGACAATGCCTTCAGGAAGTAACTCTTTATACTCTGTCATGGTGCAGGATTGGGTCCCATTGGTTTTACTTGTTTGTTTTCTAAGTTTAACGTTCTGGCAAACCATTCATCCATCTGTCGAATGAGAATCGTGTTAAAAACTCCACCGTGATTTACATTAGGCTTAATCTGTATATGCGCATCGAAATGGTGTTCGTTAAAAAATTCTTGAAGTTCAATCACAGCATCTTCTAAGAAGTAAGTGTCATACTCTGCAGCAACGATGTTAATTTTGCCTTTCAATTTTGGTCGAAGCGTTTCCCAATTTGATTGAAGTATGTCAACGATGTCATAAGCCTTCCATGCAGTAGCAACATCCTTGTTTACTGCACCAGTTTCATGATCGTACAGATACATTGCTCGCCCATCATTTGCAATTGGGCTAAACACCCAGTCATACATGCTCAGGATACCCCCGTTTTTGACCACGTCGTCTTGTGCCGTTAGTTTTCTGACAAACACGCTAGGTGTCAAGCCGTTGCGTGCTATAGGTCGGTCATTTCCCTCAGCATCGATGAACATGTTTGCTTGATCTTCATAAATGTCGCACGTAAAAAAATGATTAAAGCTAATCGGACTTGGCGCAAGCGACCAAACTCCGCTAAAAAACTCTGGCTGTTGAATGAGCATCCAAAGCGCCGCCCACCCACCGTCTGAATGCCCCGCTAACATTCGCATCTCTGGAGATTTCCCAATGTTATACGTCTTTTCTAACGCAGGAAGAAACTCCGTCAAGAAGGCTGTTAATCTCGACCCATTGTTTTCGGAATCCACGAACAAGTGGTGTCCGTTGTAGCACTGACTGCTCAAGACAACTCTACAAATCTGGTCGTCATAATCACTCCCCGTAAACAATGCTTTCATAAATCGACCGCCATAATGATCACTTCCGTACCCGCCAATCCAGTACATCACTGGATAGGGCTCCACACGACTTGGGTCGTAGTCATCTGGCACGATGACGCACGCACCATGAGTAATCTCACGGTTCAGTTCATCGCTGAGCAGTGCACTATCCATATGCACAAGGCGAAGATTCTTGTGTTCTTTCCATTCTCGTTCTGGTACTGGAATGTCGAGTGAAAGGTTTACTGTTCCTGCTTCACTCGGGTCTGCAGTGATTATAGCCTTTTCACTATAAAGACCACCTTCAATAGCGAGTCGAGAGTGGTCATTAATCGCACGATAAATTGCAACAGCACTCCACGGTCCTTCCCCGATTGCATGTGGTGGGCCACTTCCAGCATCAGCAGCGTCATCGATGATCAAGACTTCACCTGCCTTCCAATCTTTGACATCAATTCCAAAAAAGGGTTCTGGATTGTGTGGGTTGGGACCACTAAGTGGCGGAAGTGGTCCCCGCGTCATGCTCACGTAGACTCGTCCAGTCAGGGAGTCGCCTTTTAATCCATCGTGGGTAATCGAGAAGACGAGCGGACTCGTTTCTTCAGATTCAAGCAAGGTTGGTTCTTGAACCATCGCTAGGGCTGCCAAGAAGAACTCAATCAAACTGATGTTCCTTTAGATTTAAAACGGACTGACCAGACAAAACAGAGGACGCTTGTTGCGAGAAGCAGTGCACCATTGGCTTGGTGTGCGGTTGTCGTTAAAACTTCATAAACAGGAATGGTTTCGCCTTTGTGAATCATGATTGCAATCAGTGCCCCACCACCCAAGAGCAGTTGTAACGAAACAAGCGACAGTAATATTGTGCCAAGTCGCTTAAAAACTGGATGTCCTAATCCGATAAATCGGATTCCAACAATCACCGCAAGGACAAGCACGCCAAACGCGAGTGCAATATGTGTGTACAGCACATGCGATGTTTTTTCCGCAAGCACTTCATCCCCAAGCATATGTCTATAAAGCGCGCCAAGAATCAGTTGCAACAGCATTGCCGCACAGAGGAGATGTGCAAACAATCGATCCTTCTTGCTCGTTAACTCTGTTGGAACTTGCCATGCGTTACTCATCATGGAAGAGAGCCAAACAAAGAGTGTAAAAATACATTGAGCAAGCACACCATGCACAACACCCAGCCAGATGTTTGGCGCAAGGATGCTTGGATCTTGCGACATTGTCAACACGCCAGTCACTCGCAATCCGCCAAGTAGCCCTTGGACGCACACAAGCAGGAAGATGATGAAGACCATGACGCGCGCCTTCTTCGATTGGCTCCAGCGGAGCACGCATACGAGTAAGACTAACGAAGTTAATCCGACAAACATTCCTGTGAGTCGGTGGGCGTGTTCAAAGAAGACGCCACTGTTGTCTGATGAAACCATCTCTGAGAGTGGGTAGAGCAACATATTATGACCGTAACTGTTTGGCCAATCTGGAACAGCAAGCCCTGCTTCAAGTCCAGTGACAAGCCCGCCTGTCACAAGCATCAAAAAGACGAGTGCTGAAGCAACCGTCGTAAATGCAAATGTCCAATCAATCTCCTTGTGGCACTTCTGAATTGAACCGGTGAATGTCGCGCCCAAGATTCCAAGCAATCCTGAAGAGAGATACAGCCCAATCACCCAAATCACGCCCGTCATCAGAATATCGCTTGCTTGCTGACCGCCAACAATGCTGCCGATGAGGAGCAAGTTGATGGTTGCCGAGGTGATGCCTATTGAACAACCCTCTGCTTTTGATGTTGCATGCCTTGCTGCTTGGAACAAACAAATCGCACTCAAAAGAAAGAGGATTTCGCCACCGATTTTACTTGCGAACAAAAATGAGCAATACGCACAAATCCACATCGCTGTTGTAGCCCCAAAAGCGAGGGTTAGAACGCGGGCTCTTGATTGGACAGTCGTTTCGATCATTTGAAAGGGTATACTAACCAACCTTTATGGAAAGTACGACCGCTACAAATGAGAGCTCTGAGCAATTGGTCAAAAAACCATCTATTTTTGCCACATACGCAGAACTTGCCAAAATCCGGTTGAGTTTACTCACGGTTGTGACTGCTGGCGTGGGATTTGTCATGGCAAGCCCACTTGGCATCGATTGGAAGACGCTCTTCTTTACTGTGCTTGGCACGCTTGCATGTGCATGCTCAGCATCAGCGCTCAATCAACTTTCTGAACATCAAAAAGACGTAAAAATGGAGCGAACGAAAGAACGTCCCCTCCCTGCTGGATATGTTTCAAAAATCCATGCATTCGTCTTTGGCATTTTGCTTGGGTACATCGGCATCGCACTGCTCAGTTTCTTCGTCAACGTTGAATCTGCAGGGATTGCGTTTGCAACCATCCTTTTATATGTGCTGGTGTATACGCCGTTAAAGACGAGAACATCACTGAATACGTTTGTGGGTGCAGTCGTTGGAGCACTCCCTCCATTGATCGGGTGGGTTGGCGCTACGGGCGGACTCGGCCGCGGCGGCATCGTGCTTGCTGGAATTCTATTCATCTGGCAAATCCCCCATTTTTTAGCACTCGCATGCATGTACAAGGAAGATTACGATCGCGGTGGTTTCAAAATGCTTACTGCTTTTGGTGGTAGCGAAGAGTTTACCGCCCGTATAAGCGTCATTACGAGCATGTGTCTTATCCCCCTCAGTTTGCTGCTCACAATCGTTGGCGCAACCGGCATCTTCTTTGCAGTGAGTGCAACGCTCCTAGGATTGCATCTCACTTGGAAGAGTTTTGGTTTCTGGAAAGCCCAATCGATCGAATCTGCACGTTCACTCTTCTTTGCAACGATTGTTTACTTGCCACTCCTTTTAATGTGCATGCTCATCAGCAGAACCACAATTGAGTGGATTGACATGACTGTACTCCATGGCTAACGAAGAGATTAAGTTGACATTAAAAGGTGGCGGTTGGGTGCTTGTACTCATGGGCGTCATGTTGACTTCAATGCTTGTTTGGGCGCTTTATCCTGCAATCATGCGTACAACTGACATGAGTGCTGGGGATGGCAATGACATCGAATCCTTTGCCTTTGACCTTTCAAATCTATCCATTGATGAAGCAGTCGTCGTGCCGGGCATGCATCACCGGAACATGTCACCAGTTCTTTCTGACCCTGAAATTTTGAGCGTCGAAGCACTTGCATCACGAAACAACGTGCATCGAAACAAGTTTCTTGTGAGCAAGGACCTAGTGGTTGGCGTGACCATCAATAGCGAATCACGGCTCTACCCGCTCCATATGCTTCATGTGCACGAGATTGTCAATGATACGCTTGGCGGCGTTCCAATCGTCGTTTCATGGCACTGGCCAAGTGGTCACATTGCAGTGCATGAGCGTGCGGTAGCATCACACTACGCAAACAGCGGACTCATTGGAAGTGGCACGCTTCTGATGTATGAACTCAGTGATATTGAAGGTGGTGAACAACTCTATTCACCCCTACTCAGCCAAACGGTTTCTGGGGAGATGGACGAGTTAACTCTGATTCCACATGAAGTCACTTCTTGGGCGTCGTGGTTTTCAAGGCATCCAGAGACGACTTCCATTGCTCCAGTGGAAGGGATGAAAAAGCGGTACCGAAAAGGTGACCCACGCATCTACTTCAGTACTGAAAAGTTGTACTTCCCAGTTGATCCAATGCCGGAAGATGATTTAAATCCAAAGACGCCGGTCATCGCGATTCAAAGTGCTGGCTCGTTTACTTGCTTTTCAATCAATCAACTTGTTGAAGAAGCAAATGGTGAGGGCATCGTACACGTGACGATCGATGGGCAACCCGTCACCATTGAAGTGGACGACGCGCCACTCTATGCTGTTGCTCGCGACGCCACTGGCAACGTGATTCCATCACATAGAGCGCTTTGGATGAACTGGCATGCCCTTCATCCGGAAGCGAAGATTCAACACCCTTAAGCCCACGAAGTAGTCTGAACTAGTGGTCTGATTTGAGTTTGTCGAGAGCTTCAGTCACAAGTGCTGTATCGCCGGGGATAATTTCTTCTTGATACGCATTCGTATCAAGGAAAGCAAGACCGCACATCAACAGCACAAGAATGATAGAGACGACAAAGATAAATCCAACGAATGGTCTATCCCAACGAAGGTGCATGAAATACAACCCTACAAGCGTTGCCTTGACTGTTGCGACAGCCATCGCAACGATGATGCCCATTTCAGCCATATCGATTTCAGTAAAGTCAAACCAAGAGACCCACACTGTTACGCCTGTCATAAAGAGCAAAATGCCGCAGATAAAGACAAGAAACTTAATTGGAATGACGTGCCCGATTTCGTCGCCGTGATGTTGGTCTGCATTTGACATCATGAATTCCTTTGCGTGTTTCACGCACCGTTATGGGCGTTCCGCGTCTTCCTTCCAGTGGTACCCTTGTTCTGCTTCGTCCCACTCTAGAACGCTGTAGTCATAACAGTCACCGACTGTTGGTTGCTCGCTAAAGTTGTTCCACGGTGGTGGCGAAGTGCATTGCCACTCAAGTGAACGTCCACCCCATGGATTTGACGGTGCTTTCTTGCCTGAGAACATAGATTGAATGAGGTAAATCGCAGTAATGACAAACCCGAGTGCCATGATGGTTGAACCAATGGTTGACCAAACATGGTAAACCTGAAGTTCTGGCATCGTCGCATATTGAGCATAACGCCGAGGCATACCTTGCGAACCAAGCATGAACTGCGTAAAGAACGTCATGTTGAATCCGATGAAGACCATGACAGCAGCGATGCGTCCCCAGAACTCGCTATACATTTTGCCAGACATCTTTGGCCACCAGTGGTGAATGCCACCAATGAATCCAATGAGTGCTGAACCCATCATGACGTAGTGGAAGTGAGCCACGACGAAGTAGGAGTCATGCAAGTGAACGTCTGTTGCGAGCGTTCCAAGGTGAAGACCTGTCAAACCACCAATGGTAAAGATGAAGATAAATGACAAGCCGTAAATCATCGGCGTGTTCAAACTAATTGAGCCCTTGTAGAGCGTCGCAAGCCAGTTAAACACTTTCACCGCAGATGGAATCGACACACTGAATGTAATCAGTGAGAAGATTGCATTCATCAGTGGTGATTGACCAGAGACGAACATGTGGTGTCCCCAAACGAGGAAGCCGAACATTGCAATGGCAATCGAACTGTACGCAATAAACTTGTAACCAAAGATGTGTCTGTGGGAGTGCACTGAGATGAGTTCACTCACAACACCCATCGCTGGAAGAATCATGATGTAGACCGCAGGGTGGGAATAGAACCAGAAGAAGTGCTGATAAAGCACTGGGTCTCCGCCCATCGCAGGATCAAAAATACCAATACCCATTGTTCGTTCGACGATGAGTAGCAGAAGCGTAATGCCAATCACTGGAGTTGCGAGCACCTGAATCACTGCCGTTGCATAGGTGCCCCAAAGGAAGAGTGGCATTTTGAACCAAGTCATTCCTGGTGGTCGCAAGCGGTGAATCGTGACAATAAAGTTCATTCCCGTAAAGATTGAACTGAAGCCCAAAATGAACGCACCGATGAGTGCTGGAATCACGCCGCCCATCGAAGATGTTTTGTCGATGGAGTAAGGCGTATAGAAGGTCCAGCCAGTGTCAACACCGCCGTAAACGAGTGAGAGAAGGAAGAAGACGAGCCCTGCAATCCAAAGGTACCAACTAAACAAGTTGAGTTTCGGGAATGCAACATCCTTCGCCCCGAGCATGATTGGCAAAACGAAGTTGCCGAGTGCAGCAGGAACGCCAGGAATAATGACCAAGAAGACCATGATTGCGCCGTGAAGGGTAAAGACTTGGTTGTATTGGTCAGCAGTTAAGAATGTGCCTTCGGGTGTAAGCAATTGATAACGAATCATCATTGCGAAGATGCCCGCAAGAAGGAATGCAAGCAATACGCACACGAGGTACATCACGCCAATTCGTTTGTGGTCGAGCGTAAAGATCCAACCAACAATGCCGCCCTTGTTGCCAAAGAGCCCGTGAGCGTGTTCTAAATAACTATCTGAATGGTGTTCATTTGTCATGGTTGTCACCTTGGCGTCCCATCAGTGTTGACGATGACATTGCCATCTGCATCTGTCAATTCGTCAAGTCGTTTGAACATTTCTATGAGTGCAGTAATCTGCTTCTCCTTGAGTTGCCCTTGGAATGAAGGCATTGCGCCAAGATATCCTTGGACAATGTGCTTCTGTGGATTCACGAGCGATTCGCGAATGTAGTTTTCTGGTTGAACATAATCAGTGCCGTCTCCAAGGAGATTGGAAAGGTTGTCACCATTTGTAAAGTTGACATCACCTTTGCTGACTCGGTCCCACAACCCTTTAAAGGTTGGACCTGTGTTATCGCTGCCATCAAGTGAGTGGCATGATTGGCATCTGTTATACAAGCGATTGATTGCGTAAGCAGGCAATTGTTCAAGTGACATATCTTCGTATTCACTTGCAAGTTTCACCATGTGTGGTTTAAAGTCTTCTTTTGGTACAACGTTGACAACTGCAAGCATCTTTGAGTGATCCTTACCGCAATACTCTGTGCATAAGAGTTGGAAAGTGCCCGTCTTTGTTGCTTCAAACCAGAGCGAGGTGTACCTGCCTGGAATGGCGTCCATTTTCACACGGAAACTTGGAATCCACAAACTGTGAAGGAGGTCGTTGGATGTCATGATGAGACGAACGGGTTGACCTTCTGGGACCGTGAGTTCGCCCACTTGCGTTACAGCATAATCTGGGTGGTCAAAAGTCCATGACCATTTTTGCGCAGTGACTTGCACTTCATAACAGCCCTCAGGTGCTTCTTGAAGATTCAAATAGCCCTTCAATCCGACTACAAAGATAACAATCACAAGGAGCAGTGGTATGACTGTCCACACAACTTCGATGGTTGTGTTGTGCACTGGCCCTTCAGTGACTGCTTCGTGGCCCTTTCGTTGATACTTCACGATAAACCAGATAAGTGCACCAGTAATGAGTACAAAGAAGAAGTAACTGATCCAAGTGATGACATCAAATGTGAGGTCAACACTATGCGCGACAGTTGAAGCTTGTTCTGGCATCCAGAACGTCGCGTCTTTGCCGCTACCAGCACCACTTGCCATGAGGGTTTTCAACAATAGGTTCGTCATGCTGTATTCCCATCCATTCCAGCGTGAGCATGTTGTAGTTTGTCCGGCGTTGTATAACTTAAGACAGCAAGCCCAAGAGCAAGCGTGATAATCATCAGTACCGCTGCTGTTCGCATCAGTTTCCACGCGCTTGGCGTGTAACTGTTTCGATCTGGATCATACTGAAAACAGTTGAAAAGTAAAATCTTGTCAAGTGCTGAGCCGATTTTGCCCTCAGACGCTTCAACTAAAGCAAACCGCAAGTCTTGCGATTCAAACTTGACATCATTCATGTATTTTGAAATACGACCATCTGGGGTGAGGAACATGATGCTTGAGGTATGTAAAAATTCACCTGTTGGTTTGTCAAAGACGTAACCAAAACCAAGTGCATCCGCAAGGGTTGTGATGTTCTCTTGTTCACCGGTCAAGAAGTGCCAGCCCTTTTCAGCGCCCTCTCTACTTCCATCATTCATGTAGTGACCAAGGTAACCCTCTTTATTTGTCATCGCGAGTTTTTCATCTTCGTCAGGGTTAATACTGACCGTCACGATTTCAAACTCATCTCCGACAGTCCACTCAAGGCCTTGCATTCCCCCAACGAGACCATTAAGCGTCAAACTACAAAGCATTGGGCATCTGTAATAGTTCAGCGTAATGATGACGGGCTTTTCGCCATTGATGTACTTGCTTAATGTGACATCATGTCCAAACTCATCAACAAATTGAAGGTCTAGCGGAACTTGATCATTGAGGTGTTCGGTAATGCCAACGCCATCAAGTTCTTCAACTTTTTCATCAGAGAAAATTGGACCAGCAATAGCACTACCTGCAAGCAGACATACGCTTGCAATAGTAGGTAACCAAGATTGTGCTGGCAAGTTGTGCATTGTTACTTCAAATTCCCCGAAACAATGTCCATGGCTTGGTCAATTGGAATGACCAATCGCTTGTTGACTGATTTTGTTTCTGGATCGTTTTCGCTAATCCAGTGTGATGTTTCCATAAGTGCGTCTTGTTGGCCTTGGCGGAATAGGTCGCGGTCTTCATATCGAATATCGATGTGCTTGATGTGCGCCTCTGTATTTTGTGCTGAATAGAAAATGCCCGCGCCAATCGCGACTGTCGTAATCACGAGTAGCGAGCCACCAATGCCACAAGCCCAAGTCGCTAAACCGTTTGGGTCTTCTGTGTCTTCATGGAGATGTGATGAATCGTGACTCATTTCTATTCCTTATGCGTTCTCGAAGGACAGTGCTTCATCCAAACGTGGGTCTTCTGAAGCTACCAAGTTGCATGAACGCAAGTTGAAAATTGTTCCGCCAGTTAAACATGCCATCATGCCTACAAGGCATGTCACATTCACAATACTAAATCCAAAGCCAACTGAAACTTCGCCAGACGCAACTTGCTTGACGAGTTCGTTGTATGTCGTTGCCGCAGCAATCGCTGCTTCAGGAACAACAGGTAGCACAATCCAGCAAATGTCAACGAAGAACATCAACATGAGCCAACATGCAATCAGTGGAAGGGTAAATCGCCATCGTTTTGTCCAGCGTGTAATGAGCAAGACAAACGGAACGACAAAGTGACCAAACAGAAGGAGCAAGGACACAGGTGCCCAGCCGCCGAGTTGTCTCGCCATATACCAACTTGTTTCGACTGGTAAGTTTGCGTACCAAATGAGCATGTATTGGGAGAACCCGATGTATGCCCAGAACACAACGCCTAAACCAAAGAGCCATTTACCAAGGTCATGGTAATGCTCAACTGATATTGCTTGTTTTAAGTGCCCTGTCCGCTGCATGTAGCGTGCGAGCAAGATGATTGCACAGAAGAAACCACACATTGTTGATGCGAAGTAATAGACCGCAAACATTGTGCTGAACCATTTTGGTTGCAATGTCATCATCCAGTCAATTGCTGCATAACTTTGCGTCAAGCCGTACAGGATGATGCCAAGTGGTGCCCACTGTTGCATTTTATGCGTCCACTTCACGTCGCCGTCGCGGTCTTGATTGGTTGACCATTTGAAGTAGAGCGTTGCAAGCACTGCCCAAACGAGTAGGTAGAACACCGCTCTTGCAGACCAGAATGTTGGGGATAAGTATGTCGCCTTCTTATGGAGGAGGTGATCGTGCTCCATGAGGTATTCATCGCCCCATTGATACAAGAGTGAACCATCACCCTTGAGTACCATGACGATGATTGGAATAAAGAGAATCCACATCCATGATAAGTTTCGGGCGATGCCTTCAGCAAGTCTTCTAACAGTCACGCTCCAACCAGAGCGTGTGATATGTTGAAGCATCACGAAGAACATTGCGCCAAGTGCAATTCCAACACTTGCCATGAATCCTACAAGGTACGCCTTCCAGAAGGTGCTCCAACCAGCACTTGAAGCAAGTGCAACGCTTAAACCAAGCAGTGCAAGGCCAGCAACAATGAGTATTGGTCCCATTTTTGCGGTTGAACTTGAAAGTTGAATGCGGTCCTGACTGAGGTCAATGCGATTCATTCATCACCTCCCTGCTTTTCCTTTTGGGGAAATGATTCTGAACCCTCAACAAGTTCAGGGTCTGCGTCTTGGGAGAATTGCAATGCTTTGATATATGCAACAATTGCCCATCTGTCTTTTGTTGGGATTTGCGAAGCGTATGCAGCCATTGTTCTCACGCCATTTGTAATCGTGTTAAAGAGTTGCCCAACTGGCTGCTCCTTAATGAGTGCTTCATGCAGGTTTTTGGGTGCAACCCATGATGTGCCGTTGGCACCAGTTTCAACAAGTGTCATCGCACGAACATGGATCAGTCCGTCGCCATAACCAACAGCACCATGACATGGCGTGCAGTAAATGTTGAACCGGTCTTGTCCGCGTTCGATGAACGCTTTATCGATGGTGACTTGCGATGGGAACTCGGTTGCCCATTCATCATTTTCAATGCCCATGAAGAAGTGTGTATCGCCTGCCATATCGCCGCGAGCAACTGTTCCATCAATCTTTGGTCTCATGATTCGTCCATCAAGGAACCAATCACTGCCATCTTGTGCAACCGATTTCGGTTGGTTGTCCATGTTCTGGATGATATGAATACGGGGTTTATGGTTCACTGCGTGCCGAGCTCGGTAAATGACCGCAAGCGGTATCGTTGCGGCACATGTCACGACGACGAGCGACCAGCGAATCCAAATTGGCACTTGCCAAAAGTCCTGAAGCATTGGCGTGAGCAGATCATCAATAATTTGTTTGATTAACTTCGCCATTATTTTTCAAGCTCGATGATTGAATCGGGATTAAGGGATTGCAAGAATGCTTCGACATCATCGCGAACAAACAGTGGATCTTTCGACTCGATGACGAGATAGAAGCGGTCGTCAGTTGCACGTGCAAGTTTCGGACTTTTCAGTGTTGGGTGATAGAGCATTGGTAACTTGTTCAGTACAAGCGTGCCAAAGACTGCAGTGAGTGCTGAGAATAGCACGGTCATTTCAAATGCAACAGGAACAAATGCAGCAGGTCCAAGAAGCGGTTTACCAGAAACATCGTATTGGTAACCAACAACTGGCACGAGCGCCCATAAGTCAATCTCAAGTGAGTTTGTAAACACTTGAAGAATGCACGCGAGGGTTAATCCTGTCAACCCGCCAAAGAAGACCAAAATCGGAAGGATTGTCATCTTCACACCCATTGCCCTGTCGAGTCCGTGCACTGGGAATGGAACGAGACAGTCAAACCATTTATAGCCCGCTGCATGTGTTTTTTCAGCAGCATGGAAAATGCTTGGGGTATCTGCAAACTCTGCAGCAAGACCGTACAATTTTTCACGTGGGATGTCACTCATGTGATTCCTCCTCATCGTGATGGTGTCCATGTGGGTCTGCTTCTGGCATCACTGCTTTCAATTCTGCAATGGCAAGCACTGGCAAGTAGCGAATGAAGAGCAAGAAGAGCGTCATAAACAAACCAAAACTGCCTAGGAATGTTAAGACGTCGACGTACGTTGGTTCATAGACGCCCCAACTACTTGGCAAGAAGTCGTTTGCAAGTGATGTCACTACAATCACAAATCGTTCGAACCACATGCCAACATTCACAAGAAGGGATGCAACAAACATAACTGCAATGCTGTTCCGCGCTTTCTTGAACCAGAAGATTTGTGGTGTGATGACGTTACAACTCACCATAATCCAGTACGCCCAGCCGTAAGGACCAAACGCACGGTTGATGAATGTAAATGATTCATAAATTTCACCGCTGTACCACGCGATGAAGAATTCCATTGAGTACGCGTACCCAACCATTGAGCCAGTGAGCAAAATGATTTTGCACATGTTCTCAAGGTGACGCATTGTGATGAAGTCTTTTAAGCCCCACAATTCGCGTGCAGGAATTGCGAGTGTCATCACCATTGCAAAGCCGGAGAAAATCGCACCCGCAACAAAGTAAGGCGGGAAGATTGTTGTGTGCCATCCGGGGAGTTGTGACACAGCAAAGTCAAACGAAACCACACTGTGCACGGAAAGCACAAGCGGGGTTGCAAGTGCTGCAAGCAGAAGATACGCACGCTCATAGCGGTGCCAGTGCCTCATGCTGCCTCTCCAACCAAGGGAGAAAATGCCGTATGCAAGTTGTTTGATTGGGTGAGTGACTCTGTCACGCATTGTTGCAAGGTCAGGAACCATGCCTAAATACCAGAACAAGAGAGAAACCGTGAAGTAAGTGCCGACAGCAAACACGTCCCACAAAAGCGGACTTCTAAACTGTGGCCACATGTCCATTTGGTTTGGAATTGGGAAGAGCCAATACGCAAGCCATGTTCGTCCAATGTGAATACCAGGGAATGTGCCCGCACAAATGACTGCAAAAATAGTCATTGCTTCCGCAAACCGGTTAATCGCGGTTCGCCACTTCTGTCTAAAGAGGAAGAGAATCGCTGAAATGAGTGTGCCAGCGTGACCAATACCAACCCAGAACACGAAGTTCACAATTGGATAGCCCCAAGCAACTGGGTTGTTGTTACCCCAAACACCAACACCTGTGAAAACGAGGTAACCAATCATGACGCCAAGCATGGACATCATGCCAAATGAAATCGCAAGCGAGATGTACCACGACTTCGGTGGTTTTGGATCTTCGTTGCCTTTCAAAATGTCACGCGTGACTGAACCAAAATCGTCGTGATTGAGGACGAGTGGCGCGCGATGGGTCGGATCTTCGTGTGTGTTATCTACACCATGGACAGGAACTGTTGACATTAGTGATGTCCCCCTGCAGATGGTGCTGGTTCATGCACAGGGTTTTTAATGCCTGCGAGATACTTAGAACGCGACTTGATGTTGAGTTCTTCTAACATTGTGTAAGACCGTGGTGACTCATGAAGCTTGGAAACTTTACTGTCTTTATCAAGCAAGTCACCAAACACGATGCAATCAGCTGGGCAACATTGTGCACATGCTGGAACGATTGAGCCATCTTCAATTTTGACTCTTGGGTCTTTCTTTTTCTCTGCTTCTGAAAGTTTTACCCAAGCGTTCTTCGTTGCAATCTTGACGCGTTGAATTCGCTGTGTGCAGAAAGTACATTTCTCCATCACGCCACGCATTCGGACAGTGACGTCTGGGTTGAACTGCATCGCACGGAGCGTTTTGCCACCAGATTGCGTTTTGACATAGTAGTCGGGTTGAACTTGAAGGAGACCTGTTGAACGGAGTGGGTCTCTTCTGAAGTAGTCAAAGTAATTAAATCGGCGTACTTTGAATGGACAGTTGTTTGAGCAGTACCGCGTACCAATACACCGGTTGTAAACCATGACGTTTAAGCCGTCCGTATCGTGAACCGTTGCTGCCACTGGGCAAACTTCTTCGCATGGCGCGTTTTCACAGTGATGACATGTCACTGGTTGAATTGCAACGCTGTCGAGTTTGTTTCCATCGTAATGCCCATGGTCATCGTCTTTAAATGCGAAGTAACGGTCGATGCGAAGCCAGTGCATCTCTCTACCCATCAGCACTTGGTCTTTACCAACGATTGGGATGTTGTTTTCAGCATGGCATGCTGTGACGCAAGCATTGCAACCCGTACATGTTGACAAGTCAATTGACATGCCCCATTTGTACTGTGCACCTTCAAACTGCTCTTCTTCATAGATTGAGAGCGAATGCAGTGAGTGACCCATGTGCTGAGCAAACGCAGGGTCGTGTTCAAACTGACCAACTGTGCCTTCTCGATAAAGGAGGGGCAATCGTTCTTGTGTGCCTTTGCCGGGAGTTGAGTTCACATCAAAGTGCATCTGCGTTGTTGCAAGTGGGTATGTCGCACCAGTCGTTGCAACAGTTGCTGATGCAACCCATGTGTTCGTTGACGCTCGTAGCGGATACACATTAACACCTGCACCAGCACATACACGGCCACCAAACTCTCGGCCGTAACCGATTGGAAGAATGATTGTGTCATCTGCTGTGCCCGGCACAGGTAGCGCGGCGATTTCAATCGCTGTGCCATCTACGGTGATCTTTAGCACATCACCTTGCTCAACACCAAGCGTCGCTGCAGTTTTTGGTGAAATGAGCGCCGCGTTATCCCATGTCAATTTTGTGATTGTGTCCGGAAGCTCTTGCATCCAACCGTTGTTTGCATAGCGACCATCCCAAACACTGCCGGATGGAACGAAGCAAACCTCTGTTGTTGATGTTGCAGTTGCAGTATGTGCAAGTGGGTTTCGGTTGACTGGTGGTGTTTCGAGATGCCCCGTTCCAGGAACGACTCCATCGTGCACCATCTTGCGCCATGCTGGCGTTCGCTGGTCTGCCCGAGGATTAAACGTTGCTCTGACGAGCGTTTGACTATCGGTAGCAGTTTCACCTGCGATGATTGCGAGGAACTCCGCATCGGATACTCCGCCAAAGAGTGGCTCAATCAGTGGTTGTCCAATACAAATTGTGCCATCAACTGATTGTCCGTCGTTCCATGTTTCAAGCCAGTGCGCTTGATTGACATGCCACTTACATTTGGTTGATGTTTCATTTTCGTAGTACGAAAGATGCGCTGACATTGGGAGCGATTGAATGCGTTCTGCGAAGTTGAATGCGCTTGGGGCACTAAATGCCGGATTACCACCAACAATAATGATGCCTTGAATTGATCCTGCATCCATTGCACCTGCAAGTTCTTCAAGGGTTGCATCTGATGCATTGTCAATCATGCGGTAAGAAACAGTGTGCCCTGCAGCACCTATCGCTTCGTTGATTCTTGCAGCAAGGTAATGCACGATTGGCGACTGGCTTGCGCCGGCTACGATAAGGCTGTGACCTTGGTGTGCATGATCGAGTGATTCGAAGACAAGATCTAACCAAGCCTGCTCGTCAGCCGAAAGCACGGCGTCATGACTGAAGCCCGCATACTTTGCTGCAATTGCTTGAGCAAGTACTTCAACGCGTGTTGGTTTCACTGCGACTCGCTCATCTGCTTTAGACCCTGTCACGGTGAGTGATGGTTCGGCAACAAGCAAGCGGTTCATTGAGTGACTGTCTGGTTTTCGACCTTTTGCCCAGCCCCTTGTGTCAGGCACTTGCGTTGGACTTACGCCGAGGAAATCAGAGTCAAGTGATACGATGACTTCAGCGTGACCAAAATCTGGAATGGCACGCCAGTTGCCACCAAATGCGTGAGCGAGTGCTGCCCGTTCATTTGCATGATCAAGCGGTGCGTATTCAACCCATAAGAGTTCAGGATACTTTTTCTTGAGTGCTCGCTTCATTCGCTGAACAGTTGGTGAACTTGAGGGTTCAACAAGTACAGCGAGTCCCTTGCCTTTTTCTGGAAGATAAACGTCAGCCCACTCTGCAAATGCATGAATGGATGATGCTTCACCTTTGTACTTCACACCGCGCGAGCGGTCTGGGTCGTACAAATCAAGAATGGATGCTTGTGTAAATCCGTCAGTTGCACCAAGTGAGTCAGGGTGTTCCGGATTCCCTTCGATTTTCGTTGGACGACCATCATTACTTGTGACAAGCACGCCTTGCGAGACGCCACCAAAGTCGAAACAACTTGCGAAGTGCTCTGGAATACCTGGCATCGTGCCTTCTGGACGATGTGCGTATGGCACAATGTGTTCTTCTGGCCATCTTCGGCACCCCGACAACCCAAGACCTGCGAGTGCCATTGATGCACCCATGATTTTCAAGAAGTGGCGCCTGTCTTTGCCTGTCGCAAGAAGATCCTGAGCACCCTCTGGAAACTCGTCATTTAACTTCGTTTGAATTGCATCACGTTTGACGACTTCGTCAATGCTACGCCACCACATTTTACCGTTTGATTGCGGTTCATTTAACGATGACATGTAGAACAATCCTGTGATGGGTTCAAATGATTCACGTCAAGCCAATGCGCGCCTTCTATTTCGCGATCTTCATCACTCATATCAATGCCCCATTCAAGTTGCGTGATGAGTTTTGGATCGCGAACATGTGGCTCTGGGTTTCGGTGACAACTTAAGCACCAGCCCATGCTCAATGTTTCGTGCTGATAGACAACTTCCATTGTGTCAACACGTCCATGACATTCAACACAACTCACACCTCTGTTGACGTGCGCGCTGTGATTAAAATATGCATATTGTGGGAGGTCATGAACACGAACCCATTCAATAGGCATCCCTGTTTCATAACTTTCAAAAAGCGGTTCTAACTTTTCACTTTGTGGATGAATCTGTGCGTGACAATTCATGCATGTTTCAGTTGGTGGAATTGCTGCGTGCTGCGTGTACTCAACAGTGTTGTGGCAATAACGACAATCAATACCAAGTTCACCAGCATGTAACTTGTGACTAAACGGAATTGGTTGTTCTGGCATGTGCCCAACATCAAGCGTGTCAGGACTAAACCCATAAGCCACAACAATCGCAACATACAGTGGCGCAGTTGCTCCGACAATTGCCATTGCTGGCAGTGCCAAATTCGTCCATTGTGGGAATGTAAATCTCTCTTGAGACATGTCCGTTTACGCGCTTACTCTCGTCTGTCTAACTACTAAAAAATTGCGGGATTCGCAGGTGAAAACTGCACATGATACCCCTCTGAGTCGTGGTGACAAGTGATATTCATTCTCAATAAGAAAAGATAAAAAGTTCTTGGATTCAGTGTTTTGGTAACCCAAAAAAACGCCGAGCATTCTCGTCCACAGATTGCTCAAATGACGCCTCGCTGAGCCCTCTTGTTTTGGCAATACAGGTCGCAGTATCCCGCACGAATTTGGGCTCATTTGGCCATACTTTGCGGTTTGGTTCCGGCGTAAGATAAGGCGCATCCGTTTCAACCATCAACCTGTCAAGAGGCATAAACTGTGCTACATCAAGAACTTCTGATGCATTTTTGTAGGTTACGACGCCGGTAAAACTAATCATCGCCCCAAAATCGAGCACTTTCTTGGCGTCATCCATGCTCTCCGTAAAACAGTGAAACACAAATCGATCCCCATCGATGCCAGAACCCTTAAAGATGGGCAGCAGGTCCCCAACCGCCTTGCGGGAATGGACGATGATTGGCCGAAAATCGTCTTTTTGGGCTGTCACAAAGTCCAATTGTTGTTCAAGCAAGCTCAATTGGAGGTCAAAATCTGACTCTTCATAGTGTTTATCGAGTCCGAGTTCGCCAAAAGCCACGCACTTTTCGTCTCTGATGACCGTCCCAAGGGAATTCCAATCCCACTCACCATCGGCGTAGAGCGGATGGATGCCTGCTGAGAAAAACACTTCTTCAAAATGACTCGCACATTCGCGAGCATGGATGGCATCTGCCCCGTTCAATGCCACGGTAATCATCTGAGAAACACCATGCTCTTTTGCTCGCTCGATGACCTGCTCGACATCCTCACAGAGTTGTTTACTCGTCAAATGACAGTGGGTGTCAATCATCAGAAAAACCTTGGCTTTTCTCTGCTTTTTGATTGTTCAAGACCAATGGTGATGGGCGGATTGTCTTGATATTGAATGGTGAGCACGCTTCCTTCAGGTAGCAGCCCTTCAAGCAAGCATTCAAAGGCGAGCGTCCATTCATTTGGTTTACCCTGACCAACATCACCCGCTTTGGCGTGACGCCATGATTCAAGATTAATTGTGACATTTTCTGGAGCAATAAATGTCGGCATCTCTGGTGTTCCCGAATCGAACTTCTCAAGTTTCAACAGTCCTCGTGCCCCAATTGGATCGCCCTCTACAATCTTAATCAAATGCGGCTTACAACTCAGTGGTTGAGCAAGTCGGCCAGCCCCTTCGACGTTGAGTACAAGCGTCTCGCCATTATCAAACTCAAGGCGTATTTTTGAACGGCGAATTTCAGATCGCTTGAGAGTGAGATGCACGGGCACTTCGAGCAAACCGCCAGTTTCAACAATGTGTTTCGGCCACTCGGTTGTCGTACAACCACATGTTGGAACAGCATTTACAAGTTTGATTGGACCACCAGTTTCATTCGTCAATTGAAACACATGTTCAACCGTGGTGTGCATAGGGTCTACCGGAACGATGCCAAAATCATGACTCAGTGTGCCAGAGAATGGTTTTCCAAACACAAGGGGAATCACAACAAAATACGACAACGCGCCGAGTCCAATGAGGACAGAGCATATTGCAAGTGCATGAATGATTCGTTTGTTTGCGTTCATTGTCTTACCATCGTAACTCAAACAGCTGAAACTCGCGTGTTCACCGTCTCGTTGTGATGTCTTAGGTGTACAATCAAGGCATGATATTAACATGCAAAACTGCTGGCGAATCACATGGACCGTGCGGTCTTGCCATCATTGAAGGGCTACCTGCTGGGCTTACGCTTGATGTTGAGTTTATCAATCAAGAACTTCAGCGGAGACAGGGTGGATATGGGCGAGGAGGCAGACAAGCCATCGAAACCGACCGCGCTGAGTTTTTAACTGGTGTTCGTGGTGGCACTACCACTGGAGCTCCGCTTACCGTTCAGGTTGTGAACAAGGATAGTCGCCTCAATGATGCTGATAAAACACCTCCTGTACATCGACCACGACCAGGACATGCAGATCTTGCTGGTGCAGTGAAATGGCAAACGAACGACTGCAGAAACACACTTGAGCGAGCGAGTGCGCGAGAAACGGCAGCGCGAACTGCTGCAGGCGCGATTTCAAGGTGTCTCCTAAGAGCGTTTGACATTCGGGTTTTTGGTTATGTGAAAGGCATGCTTGATGTCGTTGCCCCGACTCACCCAACACGCGAAATGCTTGATGAACTCATTGCCCTCAGAGAAGACTCTGCTGTGTACTGCCCAGATGATGCCACATGCAAAGCAATCATCGCGCACATTAAGCAAGCGAAAATCGACAAGGACACCGTTGGAGGTCTTTGTGAAACAGTTGTATTTGGTTGCCCTCCGGGCTTGGGTTCATGTGCTTCGTGGCAAGAAAAGCTCGATGCGAAAATCGCATACGCAGTCATGGGGATTCAAGCATTTAAAGCAGTTGAGATTGGACTTGGAAGTGAATGCGGGAAGCATACTGGGTCAAATGTTCACGACCCTATTCAGTATGACGCGTCGCAAGCAAACGAATCTCACTTCGGCTTCACAAGACCACGCAACAACGCCGGAGGCATTGAAGGCGGAATGACAAATGGCATGCCAGTGGTTGTCAAAGGGACAATGAAACCAATCTCAACCCTTTTACAGGGCATGGATAGCGTTGACTTGTGCACAGGACAAAACGAGCGTTCAGATTATGAGCGTTCAGATGTTTGCGCATTACCCGCCGCAAGTGTTGTGATGGAAAACGTCGTTGCATTTGAAATCGCAAGTGCATTCTTAACTTCGTTTAGTGGGACAACGATGGACATGGTGCGAGCATCATTTAACGCGTATGCAAAACGTGCAAGGAACATCATTCAATCATGACGCTTATGATTGCATCGACATTTGGAGATGCGCCAAACCAAGCAACTGGTGTTGACCTCATCGAGTTTCGCATCGATGGTCCGCCTACTGATGAAGTCGTCAATAACATCCCCGCAACACTTGCTTCTTCACCTTGCCCAGCAATTGTGACGTGTCGAAGTATGCACGAAGGCGGGCTCTTTGATGGCAGTGAAGAAGAGCGAGTCGCAATGTACAACGCTGCCCTCACGTGCAAAAACCCTCCTCGTTACATTGATGTTGAATACGAAACGTTGATTCGTCATCCTCTCTTGCTTGACGCTTTAGAGTTAGGTGATACAGGTGTGATCCTCTCGTGGCATGACATGAGGGGACGACCAAATGATTTGCTGCAACGGGCAGCAGCGATGCAAGATGTGCCAAATGTAGATGTCGTCAAGATGGTTTGGCGTGCAAGAAGTTTGCGTGACAACTTAGAAGCGTTCTCGCTTCTTCAATCAAGGATGCAACCAATGATTGCAATGTGCATGGGTGAGTACGGACTCATGAGCAGAGTACTAGCACCAAAGTTTGGCGGTTTCGCAGTGTACTGTGCCTTAGTAGAACACGAACTGACTGCGCCAAACCAACCAACTGTTCACGACTTGCAAGACACGTATCGCTTTAACGACATCAACAGTGAAACTCAGGTATATGGAGTCATTGGCAATAACGTTGAACATTCACTTGGACCCGCATTCCATAACGAAGCATTCCGAAATCAAGCGATTAATGCGGTCTATCTCCCGCTTCACATCAACAAGGAATGGGAGCAACTTAAAGCAACGATGCTTGAGTTAACGAATAACGAATCACTGAGCTTTAGCGGTGCAAGCGTGACTATCCCGCACAAAACAAACATGATGCGGCTAGCAGAACACCAAGACGAAATGTGCAAAGCGGTCGGCGCAACAAACACCATCACAAATGACCAGGGAACCCTTTCAGCAACGAATACTGATGTGCAAGCCATTAAAGAACTTGTAAACGAAGCATCGCACGCGCTCGTGCTTGGCAGTGGCGGTGTTGCAAGAAGCGCACTTGCTGCACTTCAATCGCTTAACATTCCAACAACAATTGTCGCGCGAAACGTAGAGAAACGCGATGAACTCTGCAACATCTTCGGTTGCACCCCTTGGGATTCTTCAACTCAAACCATTGACCTCATCATTAACTGCACGCCCGTTGGCATGATCGGCTCTAGCGACGAGCTCGCCTCACCACTTGACACGCTTGAGCTCAACATCGAGTTACACAAGGACGTGACTGTGTTTGATACGGTTTATTCCCCAAAAGAAACGCCGCTGATCAGCGGCGCAAGTTCAGTTGGATGCAAAATCATTTTTGGCGAAACAATGTTCAACAAACAAGCTGAGTTGCAACAAGCATTCTGGGTCAGGTAAACAGCTGTACCACTTCATCACTTGAACTAACAGGCATATCAAATGGCACTCTCACAATTCCAAACGTTGCGCGAATATCAATGCCAAGCGAATCCACCCCGACGACGATAGGATCGTGCACTTCTACATTTGCCATTGTCATGCACTTCGTTTTCACCTGTTCAAGATGTGAAGCGTTGAGTGTTTTACAGAGTGACGCCTCTGAATCCTTCAAAACATTTTCTTGTTGCAAATACTCGCCATCAATAAACATTTCATGAAACCGAGCAGCGTCGATGTTTACTTTGGCCCACTGCATATCAGGCGGTTCACCGTGATACACCTGCCATCGATCTGCAAGATAACCGCACGATCCTTCTTCAGAAAATTGTTCAAGTGATACATGCATTTCCATACAGTCATCACCATAATCAGGCACATACATGATGTTATCGCATGGCTGCAACATCGCGACCATTGCAGAAATCACTAACTCGCCACTTGGCGCGATGACGTAAGCCATGTCTTGCATGTTCTCGCCGAATCGAAGGGTACACGTTGAGTTTGAACGCAAAAACCCCCATGCAGTTCTTGCCACTTCTTGTTCGTTGTACTCTTCCAACTCGCTAGCCCCGCATTACTTTCTCAATGTCATTTACTGATTTTGGGATATCAATCGACAAGTTTTTCCTGCCCTTTGCAGTGACAAGAATATCATCTTCAATGCGAACACCAATCGCTTCTTCCGGAATGTAAATACCTGGCTCAATCGTAACGACTGCGCCCGTTTTCAGAGGGCTGTCTGAACCGCATGTGTCATGGGTTTCTAAACCAAGGTGATGGCCAATGGAATGGATGAAGTAGTCGCCGTAACCCGCCTTGACAATAATCCCTCTTGCGATGGCGTCAACTTCAGCCATTGTAATGCCGGGCTTGACTGCTTTAATTGCCGCTTCTTCTGCTTTCAGAACGATGTTGTAAATCTCTTTTTGGCGCTTTGTAAACGTGCCATTGACTGGAATCGTTCGCGTGATGTCTGCGCCATAACCCTTAAATGCTACGCCTGAATCAATGCAGACTAAATCACCATCGACGAGATCTTGGTCATTCTCTTTGTAATGCAGTACGGTGCTGTTCAGTCCGCCACCGACGATTGGCGGGAATGCAGATCCTCGCCCACCTGCCATTGCATAACCGTACTCAAGTGTTGCTTGGACCTTGTATTCATTCAGCCCTCCACGCACTGCCTGCATCGCTTGTTTAAAACCATTAGCAGTGATGTTGACTGCTTCTTGGATGATATCAACCTCTGCCTTTGATTTCACACTTCTTAGCGCAGGAATGATGTGCGACGCATCGCAAATCCTGCATTCAGGAACATTTGATGTGACTTGTTGCCAGTAGCTCAAATCTGGCGATGCGCCTGACGATGAAAGAGGCATTAACGTCGCGAATGTTTTTGTTCTTGTGATGATGTCTGCGATGACTCTAGACATGTGCGTCGTGCGCATGATGGTTTTAATGCCAATTGATTTCGCGAGTTCACTGCCTAGTTCTTGTCTTAACCCATCCCACTTTTCCATTTCTGGATTCAGGGGTCTTAAGAATAGAATGACTTGCTTTGACTTTACGGGGTTAGTCGGATCAAACAAAATTGCTGAGCCGGACTCGCTAACAAGCCCTGTCAAATATTGAAAGTGGGCATGCGGTTTCCAAGATTCATTGAGTGCGTGCGATTCTTCACCTGCAAACACAATCCCTGCAGCCCCACCGCTTACACCCTCACCTGCGCGCTTGAGTGCCGCGAGTACTTTCGATCTTCTAGTGGTGTATTCCTTAAGAGGAATCGTCACTCTTCACCTCTTAACTGCGCTGTAACTTGCGTACTGCTTCTACCTGGCCTATGCGAAAGTACTTCCACTTCAACACCAAGAGAAGTGAGCAATTCAAACTCATTAATCTCTTCCTTAGCGTAATCACCACCCTTGACATACAGGTCAGGTCGAACAAGTTGAATAAGGGCTTCGGCAGTGGGTTCTTCAAAGGAAGTAACAAGCGATACACACTGCAGTTCTGCAAGAATCTCCATTCGTTCTTCGAGTGAATAAACCGGTCGATTGTCACCCTTTTGGGCTTTCACTTGCGCGTCACTATTGACGCCTACAACAAGAACGTCACCAAGTTTTGCTGCTTCTCTCAGATATGAGACATGACCCGCATGGATCACATCGAAACAACCGTTGGTGAGCACGACTCGCTTGCCTGCTTGTTTTAATGCGTTCATCTCAATCTCAAGCAACTCACTAGAACGCACCTTACTGCGACCTTCTTCACTTGCTTGGATGACAGCGAGTTTGATTTGAGCAATAGGAATAGGTGTTGCTCCAAACATTTCAACTTCAAGTCCAGCAGCAATGTTCGCAAATGTAACGGACTCAATCCAATTCATTCCAGACGCTAAACCCATCGCAATTGCAGCGAGCACCATGTCTCCCGCACCAGTAACGTCATACACAGTTCTTACCGTCGTTGGAATGTGCTTCGCATCTCGCTCTCGTTCTTTGACCACTGCGCCATGCTTATCAAGCGTTACAACTGCCGCATGCAATTGCAAATCTTCACACAGTGTATTTGCAAGTTCAACTGCACCCGCAATTGGCTCATCATCATGCAAACGCGTGCCAGTTGCTCGCTCTGCTTCCGTTCTGTTTGGCGTGATTGCAGTCGCCCCTGCATACTTTCCGTAATCATCAATGTTTGCGGGGTCAACAATCACTTGTACACCTGCTTCTCTGCAATGTTCGATGACTTGCGTGCAACATGAGGGCGTCAAAACACCTTTGCCATAATCTTCAATGCAAACGACATCTGCATCTTGCAAGTTCGCACCCAGCGCTGAAAGTATCTTGGCTTCAATGTCGCTACTGATAGGTTCTTTTGTTTCTCGGTCGAGCCGGAACATCTTCTGCGGATGCCGGTGCTGAGCGAGCCCAACAAGACTTCGCTTCACTGTTGTTGGCCGGTCTGAACACTCAATGAGGTGCTCGGCATTGATTCCATCTTCCTCTAACAGCGCTTTTAACGTTTGACCTTCTGAATCGTTTCCGATGACGCCAATGCATGTCACCTGACCACCCATTGCACTGATGCATCTCGCAACATTGCCTGAGCCACCTGCTAATGCCTCTGTCTTTTTCACTTCAAGCACTGGAACTGGGGCATCTGGGCTCAGTCGTTCTGCGTCGCCAAACATGCTTTCATCAAGCATAAAATCGCCCACAATGACGATGTTGGGGCTCTTCATATTCATCACACTCGTTAACAATGTGCTCATGTGTCCATCGTATCTTGAAACACACTTAAAAGTAATGCTTCAAGTTCGTTATCGCCCTCAATAACATCTAAAGCAAGGTCGGGAACAACAATTGGGCACTGCATGTCCGAAAAATCAATCAGTTCTCTCGCCTTCACCCAATCTTTAAGCGTCATCACGATGCCATCAACATTGCGAGATGCCGTTGCGAGGGAATCAAATTCTTCCCTCGTAAACGGTTGATGGTCACCAGCATCAAGTTGCATAGCGATTTTTGCCCCAAGGCGAACGAGTGCTTCGATGACGGGTCTTGGGTGTCCAATGCCAAGACGAACCGCAACGCTCTTACCTGTGAGCCAATCCAAACTTACATCCTCGCAACCGCTGTTCGTGAATAAATGCAATCCCGTCCACTGGTGCGCCGCCCATGCAATGGGCTCCTTTCCATGTTCAGCAACAACGCTATTTGCAAATGAAGGATCTGCTCTACCTGCATGACTCACAACAACCGCGTCTGCTCGCTTGAGTCCAGAAACTGGTTCTCTTAGCCAGCCCGCAGGAAGCATGCGCTGCAAAAACGCACTACGTAAAAAATCCATGACAACAATGTCGAGGTCGCGATGCAAGCGTCTATGCTGAAACCCATCATCCATCAGAAAACAGTCCGCTTGCCCCCCGTTTTCAATGTACGCTCGAATCATAGCGACGCGGTCTGCCCCAACGATGACGTCAATGTCATGTAAACGCTCATGATACTCAAGCACTTCATCAGCTTTAGCAGGGTCAACCGCTGCGTATCCTCTCATGACAACCGCTGGATTGTGTCCATGAGCGCGCAATCGTTTTACAATCCACGTCACAAGGGGCGTTTTTCCAGTTCCGCCAACAGTAATGTTTCCGACTGCAATGACTGGCTTATCAACTTTTTGAATAGAAGCACTTGTGTCGTAGTGGTGATTGCGAATGCGCACGATGAGTCCATACAACAATGATGCTGGCACTGCAAAGAAATCTAACCAAGATGGAAGTGGAGTTTTCATTGTGTCTTTAAAAACTTGGAAAGCAGTGGCTCTAACACTTGCATCGGCAAGCCCATAACACCAGTCATATCTCCTTCTACGCTTATGGGCCACCCTGCTTCAATCTGCTCGAGCACATTGTACCCGCCTGCCTTTCCCTTCCAATGTTCGCTTTGAATATAAGTGTCTATCGATTGTTCACTCAAATCGCCAATGTATATAGACGCGATGTCACATCCGGATTCAAGATGACCATCTTGTGTTGCGATGCACCATCCTGTGTAGACATGATGCTCCCTATTTGTCATCGCACGCAACATGTCCCGTGCATCTTGACCCTCTTTTGGTTGACCAAAGACATGGTTATGCAATACACAAACCGTATCTGCTGCAATCACGACATCTTCTTGTGCACACTGCTCTGCAACATCAATTGCCTTTAAGACGGCTAGTGTTTCAACCCACTTGCTTGGCAACATTGCACCAATGTCAAAGACACCATCATCGATGAGCGGCAAGATAACGCGTGGTTCAAAACCATGCTCACGCAACAGTTGTAATCGACGTGGAGATTGACTTCCTAGTACAAGATTGACCATCAATTACTGCATCCCTAACAAGTCATCAGTTCGCTGAACGACTGTTTCAGTATCAATCTGTTTCATGATTGATTCGCCAATCGAGTGATCTTTAAAATGCACATTGGAGTAATTGACGGGTGCTGAAATGACAGATGACAATTGCCCGTAGGGGCCGACCTCAATGGGGTTCGTAGGACCATACAACGCAATGAGTGGAACGCCATATCCAACGCCGATGTGAATTGCAGCCGAATCATTTCCGATGAGTAACTCACTATGTGAAACAACTGCCATAAGTCCGCCAACAGAGAGTTCAGGAAGCACATTAATCACACCATCGAGTTGAATGAGTTCATTGATTTGCTCTTCTTCATTCGGAGCACCAACAACAACGACTTGCTTACCCAAGCTTTGAAGGTGATGTGCGACTGTACAAAATCGTTCGACAGGCCACTGCTTAGATGACCACCTTGAAGTTGGTGCGAGGACGACATAATCATGCACACCGTGTTCTGCTCGATACTCAGACCACCATGCTTCGGCGTACGGCGGCGTATAGAGCCGCATGTCTTTAACCGGTTGAACGCCTATGCTCTCGATGAGTTCAAGCATGTTGTCAACTGTGTGCGGTGATGTGGTTTGCACTCGATTGGTATACCCAAGCCAACCAAACTCCCTTGCATGGTCTGGGCCGATTCGCTGTTTTGCACATGTAGAGAGTGCGAGCATTCCACTTCGCCCTAACCCCTGACCATCGATAACAAGGTCATAGGATGCTTGCTTTAATGTATTCGTCAGCGACTTCACTTTTTTGAAGCCACTAGGCGTATACCACCGTTGAAGTTCACGGCGAGGAAAAGGGATGACATCCCGAAGGGCCGGATGCTCAGAAACTGCATCAATGAACTCCGATTGAACAAGCCAATCAATTGCAGCATCTGGAAATGCTGCATGCAAACTCGCGACAACAGGGACGCTCCGACATACATCTCCAAGCGCGCTTGGGCGAATAAACAAGATGCGTTCTGGGGAATCGTTTGTCATTGGGTGCACATCGTACCCGCAAGCAGAAGGCCTGAAAAACAGGAAACCATGCAATCGGTCCTTGACAGAGGTGCTTTTGGGGTTAATAGTTACCCTTATATGAGGTTTCAAACCATATGAGTACCCCTTCTGAAGATACAAAACCGGTAGCAAGCCAACCAGAGAGAACTGGTAGCCCTGGCGCTTCTACGTTTGGCTTTGAAACGATGCTCGGCAAACTCATTGTTGATATGGGGCTTGTCACTGATGATGAACTTGAAGAATGCCAAAGTTTGCTGCAAGATGCAGATGGCAACGCAACTGGTCATACCCTTGCAGATATCTTGGTCAATCATCAATATGCGACACGCAGACAGATTCAACGACTTCAAGCAGATTTTGATACACGCAAATCAACACAGCGTATTCAGGGGTACAAAATCATTCGTAAACTTGGCGCAGGCGCGATGGCGACTGTGTTTTTAGCACAACAAGAAAGTCTCGATCGACCAGTTGCGATTAAAGTGTTACCGAAGAAGTTTTCTGAAAATGAAGACTTCATCGAGCGGTTTTATAAAGAAGGTCGCGCTGCGGCAAAACTCAATGACGCAAACATCGTGCAAGCGTATGATGTTGGTCAATCGGGCGACTACCACTACTTTGTCATGGAGTATGTGGATGGCGAAACGGTATACGACCAAATCGTTTCTCGCGGCAAACTCAGTGAAGCAGAAGCTCTTCCAATCATTCAGCAAGTTGCAAAAGCACTGATGCACGCACATGAGCGAGGATTTATTCACCGCGACATCAAACCAAAGAACATCATGATTGCAAAGAATGGTGATGTAAAACTAGCTGATCTTGGACTTGCACGCGCACTTGACGACAGAGAGGCAGCCGAAGCCGAAGCAGGTCGTGCGTATGGCACACCTTATTACATTAGCCCTGAACAGATTCGCGGTCGAAAAGACATCACCCCTGCTGCTGACTTGTATGGATTAGGCGCGACGCTCTATCACATGGTCACAGGCAATGTCCCATTCCCTGGGAAAAATCCGTCGGATGTCATGCACCGCCATTTAAAGCAAACTCTCGTGCCACCCGACCATGTCAATCCGTCACTGTCTGCGGGCTTTTCACAAGTCATCGAAATGATGATGGCAAAAGACGTGTCACAGAGATATCAAACTGCTTCAGATTTACTTGAAGATTTAGAAACAGTAAAGCAAGGCGGCATCCCGCAATTTGCTCAACCAACGCTTGACTTTGCAATGCTTGCTGAAGTCGCGCAAGAATCTTCCCCTGCTCCAGCGATTCCAACAACGACGCACGCGCCTCCTGTTAACAAAGAGATGCAAGCAATGTGGCTCTATCTCTTTATTGGCAGTGCCATATTGAATTTGATTTTGTTAATTCTCTGGGCAGTGAAGTAAGTTACACCGTCGCTTTTTGCTTTTCCCAATCAGCCAAGAACGCAGCAAGTCCCTTATCAGTGAGTGGATGATGCATCATTTGTTTAATGACTTTGTAGGGAACTGTGACAACATCAGCGCCGACTAATGCACACTGCACAAGGTGCATAGGATGACGGATTGAAGCTGCGAGTACCTTCGTTTGGAAACCAAAGTTGTCATAAACCGTTCTAATTTGTTGAATGAGGTCCATTCCATCTGCACCAGTATCATCAACACGGCCAATAAAAGGACTGACTAGAAATGCCCCGGCTTTTGCGACGAGCATCGCTTGAAGCGGTTGGAAGCACAGCGTCATATTGACTTTCACGCCGCGATCTGACAACGTTTTGCATGCCTTTAGTCCCTCAACAGTTGAAGGAAGTTTAATCACGATGTTGTTTGCAATTTGAAGAAGTTCATTGGCTTCAGCAATCATCGCATCATGTTCAAGTGAAACAACTTCAGCGCTGACTGGACCAGTGACGACTTCACAAATCTCTGCCATCCGATTGTGAAAATCAACGCCCTCTTTAGCAATGAGACTTGGATTTGTTGTCACGCCGTCAAGAATGCCTAGTTCTGCAGCTTGGCGAATATCATCAATGTTTGCGGTATCTATATAAAGTTCCATAAGGCATATTGTACCGCACAATACATCAAGCAATGTATGATTGCGAAGATGAGCATTAAAGAAACAATCGAATCTCTTGGGCACACACTTCCAGTCGCACCTACACCAGTTGCCAACTACATTCCAGCAATCAAAAGTGGCAACGAAGTGATGACTAGTGGGCAAGTCCCAATACAGGATGGTGCCATTCAGTTTTCGGGTTCTATACCAAGCCAACAAAGTGTTGAATCAGGCGTAAAGGCCGCAGAACTCTGCGCGCTCAATGCCATTGCTGCTGCAACAACAGTACTTGATGGGGATGTTGACCGAATCACCGGAGTGAAGTCGCTCAAGGTTTATGTTGCAAGTGATGCAGGGTTTGCCGAC
>JAKVBR010000001.1:29889-39647 GCA_022447165.1 Phycisphaerales bacterium
ATGGGGCAAGTGATTTGATGGTTGCCATCTTTGGTGATGCTGGCAAGCACATCAGAGTTGCCATGGGTTCAATTGGGCTCCCCCTCGATTCCACAGTCGAGATTGAAGCCACGTTTACAACTGCAGAATGAGCATATCCAAGCGTTTTGTTATCGGACGCGGTCATTTTTTTGCTTTTTATTAACTTTTTCACATTGCCGGAATCTTTTTCACTTCCAAACATGTATAGATAGTAGTACCCTGTGGTACTCAGACCGGCGTGGCAACTCTATTATCGCGATTCAGTTGACCGCACTTATTGCCCTCACGGGCGAAATTATCCAAGCCGCACTGGTCGACATTTCGACGCAATACTGCCTTGTTGGTGGTGTTGTCAGTGCGGCGGTTCCTTAAACAATTTATTGAGGGATTGCCAAAGGTTGTATTGCAATGGTGCAATGCTCCCTTCATTTCCTCGATTACGGTCGACGCAAGATTGTGAACCGCGTGTCAGGGCGCTTCGTAGTTGTCACCTGTTGCAAAACCGTAAACGAACACGTTTTTTTGTTTTAAGAATGGAGACTATTCCTATGAAAAACACTAAAAGAGGTTTTACTCTTATTGAATTACTCGTCGTCATCGCGATTATCGCGTTGTTGATGGGTCTATTGCTTCCAGCTCTTGCAAAAGCGCTTGGCAATGCTCGTGTCCGTAAAGATCAAGGACAACTCAAAGGTGTTGTTGCAACATATGCAATCTTCGCTGAAGCAGACAAAGATGAACAATACCCAATTCCGGGAAAAGTCAATCGCTTGCCAATTAGCATCGACACGAGTGTGTTCGGTGACAGTCATCGATATGACGATGGTTCCGGTGACGATTTCACCGATGGCCACATCCAAGGTAGAGGTGAAATTGATTATGACATCAACATCTCAGCGTGGCTTCACTCTTCAATGATCGGTGACAATTATTATGAGCCAAGCATTTTGATTAGCTCAAATGAAAACAATCCAATGGTTGTTGCAAAAGGTGATCAAGGTGCTAACGCTGAAGAACTTCCATACGATTACTCTGCAATCGATGTTAGTAACGACATTTATTGGGATCCACTATTCTCTGCTGACATCACAGGCGCGGGTAACTCAGCTGCTCCAGAAGATGGCCAGCAGGGCGGTGTATCCAATGCATGTCACACTTCATATGCGAACTTGGCACTTTGTGGTCAACGACTGAAGAAGTATTGGACAAATGGTGATCACCACAACGTCATACTTTCAAGTCGCGGTCCTCAACACGGTTACAGTGTAGGTGACGATTTCTCAAAATCACCAACACTAAAACTTTACGGACCAACTGAGAAATGGGAAGGCGTCTATGTGACAGCAGATGCTTCATCACATTACGCTCAGTCCATGTGGTTCGATGCAGTTACGTACAAGCCACAAGATGACCTAGTCCCAGTTGCTGATAACGCTTTTGCCGCTGACTTCGTTGATTACGATCACGAACCAGATGCTCCAGACTATGGCAACAACGGCGGACCATCAGGTGACTGCTGGATGACACTCAGCGTTCTCTCATCAAAATCTGATGTAGCAGACGTATGGGATATCTTGTTACCGTAACTATTTGTTTACTGAATTTATTGGAGGTTTCATTCTATGAAACACAAGACACATAAAAAAGGCTTTACGCTCATCGAACTACTCGTTGTGATGTCAATCATTGCATTGCTTCTTAGTATTTTGATGCCTGCACTTGGTCGTGCAAGAGCTGAAGCCATGTTGACCAAAGATCAGACTCAGGTGAAATCGATTTACTCTGGTTTCTCCTTCTGGGCACCAAGCCATAACGGCAGATACCCAATCCCTGGTCTTGAACAACGATTGGAAGACCCGAATCAGGGCTTTATCAAAGGTCGAGGACCAGAAAACCTTGAGGTTAACGACCACGCATCAATGCTTTCAATGTGCATAATGCAACAACTCTTTACACCTGACGTTCTCATTGCTCCAACAGAGCAAAGTGATGTTGTGTACCCAAAGGAGTTTTACGATTATGACGCTTATGTGGTTGCAGATTGGACATTCTGGGATAACACCTTCGTGAATGACCTTGAGAACGACTGCAATAACAGTTATGGCATCATGCCTGTAACTGGTAAGCGGAAGCACCAAAACTGGGGCGTGAGCACTTACAACCCAACTGGTTTTGCAATTATTGGTACTCGTGGTCCTCAAAATGGTGATGAAGATCCATTTAGTCAATCAAACCTATTCCACGGCATTGATCGTTCGTGGAAAGGTGTCACAACGTTTGGCGATGGTCACACCGAAATTCTTGAAACGTTCTACCCAATTGCATCCACATACGTCAATGACAGTGGTGAAGCTGTGGCAGACAACCTCTTTGCTGAAGCAACAGACCAAGCTGTAGACAATGACTACGGCAATGGTTTAGGACAAGGCGCTGACATTGTTTTAACTCACGTTATGCAAGGCGATGTCACAGACAGTGGTAAAGGCGGAGGTTGCTCAGAATTCTTGTTCGATTAAGTTAATTGTTCATCCTAGTGACAAAAATGCCGACCGCAGCAATTGCTGCGGTCGGTTTTTTACAGAACGAGTTTCAGTACAATGTGTACATGGTTGAGTTATTACTTCTTGCGCTTAGCACCTTCTGTGTGACAGACTCTAATGCTCCTGTGCCTAGTTACAGACAAGCGTCAACAGTTGCAATCATTCCAATTGAAGGCGCAGTCGATAAAGTCACTGCGCATTCGTTTGAACGTCGGCTCAAAGAAGCTTCTGATGCAGACGCAGTTGTTATTGAACTCAACACGCCAGGCGGCGACCTTATGTCAACGCTTGAAATTTGTTATCAAATCAAAAACCACGCACCATCAAACACTGTAGCGTGGATCAACCCACATGCATTTTCTGCAGGAACAATCATTGGACTTGCATGCAGAGACATCATCATTTCAGATGGTGGTATGTTTGGAGATGCCGCACCCATCAATGCCATGGGCGTCCCGCTACCTGACTCTGAGCGCGCCAAAATTGAATCGCCAATCCTCGCTGAAGTCATCGACTCAGCAAGGCGTAATCACTATGACGAGCGACTCGTTGAAGCATTCGTCAGTGTTGGAATTGAATTGTGGCTGATTGAGCATATCCACACTAACGAGACCATTTGCGTTAATGCTCGCGAGTATGAAATGCTTTTTGGCGAGTCGCCACCCCAACACTTCACTCCAATTTCAACGAATGATGGTCCGCAACAATCATTGACACCCTTCTTTCAACTCAACGACGTTAATGGAAATGAACCGTACGACCCACTCTTCGTGCAGGAACTTCCTACAAGTCGAACAAATATCGAAACAGAATCGCGTGATGATTGGAAACTCATCAAACACATCGTGCCAAACGATCGGCTACTCACGTTGAAACCACAAGAGGCAACGCAATACGGACTCATCAAACATGTCGTGTCTAATGAACAAGATGTCAAAGATTGGTTTGGTGCAAAAACGCTCAAGCGGATCGAACGCAATTGGTCTGAGGGTTTACTTTCACTTTTACTAAGTTGGCCTGTTCGACTTGCGCTCATTGCACTCTTCGTCATCTGTATTGTTGTTGAGTTTTCAACGGGAACATCTGGCCCTTTTGGAATTGCTGCATCAATTTGCATGGCGATTCTTATGGGCGCGCCATGGATTGTCGGACTTGCTCAGTGGTGGGATGTACTCTTTGTTTTCCTAGGACTCATCCTTATTGTGTGCGAAGTCATGATCGTGCCAGGCACTGGCTTTACTGGATTTATGGGCGTTGCATTTCTGCTTGTTGGCATGGTTGGCAGCTTCGTGTCGGGTGATCTCACCACTCCTGAAGGTCAAACGCAACTTGTTGTTGGGCTTTCTACGGTTGTTGGCGGATTTGCGCTTGCTGGCGTAGCAACTTGGTTTATTGTGAAGAAATATGGCGCTTCACCAGCAATCAATCGGCTCGTGCTTGACGACGCCCTTGACGTTCCAACTTCAACTGAACACAACACGCCTTCAGTTGGAGTCACCGCTGTTGCATCAACTGACCTGCGTCCATCTGGCAAAATCATGATTGGCGATGTCTTGTATGACGCAACAACAAGTGGGAGTTGGATTTCTCAGGGCGCAACTGTTAAAATTATTCAAACAGGTCTCACTCTTGAAGTTGAGGAAGTTGAAGCATGACACTCATACTCGCACAAGCAGCAACCCAAAGCGCATCCCCAATCATCTGGGCATTCATTCTCATTGGCGTTGCGTTGATTCTGTTTGCACTCGAAATTTTCATCCCCTCTGGTGGTTTAATCGCCCTTGTTGGGGCGGTTGCAGTGATAGGGTCGCTTGTTGCGTTTTATATTCACGATGCGAATACGGGGCTCGTTGCAACAGCAATCTACATTGTGCTCGCTCCAGTGCTCTTTTGGATTGGATTTAAAATTTGGGCAGCATCGCCCCTTGCAAAACAAATGATTCTTGGCGGTGTTGTGTATGAAGACGCAGATGAAGCGAAACAAGAGATGAAAGCAAGACAAGCAGCTGATGTCGCCGAACTCGAAGCCCTCGTTGGCATGAAGGGCGAGGCAGTGACAGTCCTAAGACCCATCGGCACCATCCGCATCGATGGGAAACGGTACGACGCAATGGCTGAAACGGGAAGTATCGAATCTGGGGCTACTATTGAGGTTTCGACCGTTTACGACAACCAAATCAAGGTTCGCGAGGTCTAAACAGCCCTTGAGTTTGGCGGGGAATTGCTCGCAGTGGTACACTATCTACCTAAGAATTGAAGGAATTTAAATCATGACAACTATTCTTGCATCAGTTTGGCTTATTGGCGGCGTCATCATTGGCGGGATATTCCTACTCATTTTTGTCGCGCTTGCGTTCCAATACATCGGTCTCTACCTACAGGCGTGGGTCAGTGGCGCGAAGGTCGGCTTCATCGACCTCATCATGATGCGATTTAGAAAAGTAAACTCTAAATCCGTTGTCATTAACCGAATTAGTGCAAAGAAAGCGGGGCTTGAGATTTCGACTGACCAACTCGAAGCCCACTACCTTGCTGGCGGACGAATCACAAACGTCGTTCGAGCGATGATTGCAGCAGACAAGGCGAGAATCGACCTTGAATGGGAAAACGCAACTGCGATTGACCTTGCTGGTCGTGACATCATGGATGCTGTCCATACCTCTGTTGATCCGAAAGTTATTGATTGCCCATCACAAACAAGCGGTAAAAGCACGATTGATGCTGTCGCTGGCGATGGTATTCAACTTCGCGCAAGAGCACGTGTCACTGTAAGAACAAACATTGCTCGTCTTGTTGGTGGTGCAACGGAAGAAACCATCATCGCTCGTGTCGGCGAAGGCATTATTTCAACAATTGGTTCTGCCGAAACGCATCTCCAAGTGCTTGAAAACCCTGACAACATTTCAAAGACTGTGCTTGCAAAAGGTCTTGATGCTGGCACTGCATTTGAAATTCTTTCAATTGATATTGCGGACGTCGACGTCGGCGAAAACATTGGCGCGACACTTCAAGCACATCAAGCAGAGGCCGATAAAGCTCGCTTCCAAGCAGAAGCAGAAAAACGAAGAGCAATGGCGGTTGCACAAGAAGCAGAGTACCGAGCTGAAGAACAAAAGAACCGCGCGCTTGTTGTGCTTGCTGAAGCAGAAGTTCCAAAAGCAATGGCAGATGCATTTAGAAAAGGTAACTTTGGCGTCATGGATTATTACAACATGAAAAACGTCATTGCTGATACCGACATGCGTTCATCCATTGCAGGCGACGCTGAAGAGTAATTCATGACAACATCGACTGAATCAAAACCAGCCATTTTGGGTGGTGACCCTGTCGTCACCCTAGACCAAGTTGAAGCAAACCGCTGGCCCATCATTACAAGTGAAGATGAGCAGGCAGTCATTGATGTTATGCGCAGTGATAACTTGTCGATACACCCAATCGTTCAAACGCTAGAAGAAGATTTCAAGGGACTGACCAAACGCAAGTTTGCACTTGCCCATAACAATGGCACGGCAGGCATCCTTGCTGGACTTCACGCAGTTGGTGTGAGACCGTTTGATGAAGTCATCGTGCCTTCAGCGACGTGGTGGTCGAGCGTCATGCCTGTTCTTCACTGCGGCGCAGTTCCAGTTTTTGCTGAACTTGAACCAGAATGTCTTGGGCTTGATCCAGAAGACATCGAACGAAAGATCACAGACAAAACAAAAGCCATCGTAGTCGTTCATCTCTTTGGCATGCCATCGAAGATGGATGAAATCATGGCCATTGCAGAGAAGCATAATCTCAAAGTCATTGAAGACGCATCGCATGCACACGGCGCTGTGTACAAGGGGAGACCAATTGGTTCATTTGGCGATGTAAGCATCTTCAGTTTGCAAGGCAACAAACTCTGCCCTGCTGGCGAAGGTGGAATCATGCTTTGTGATGACCAGGAAGTTTGGGAGAACGCTGTTCGCCTCGGCCATTATGAAAAATTGCTCGGGTTAGAGTCAAAGAACAAATACTTTGCGGCAACTGGTTTTGGCTTTAAGTTCAGAATGGCCCCAATGTCAGCGGCTCTTGCACATGAGCAGTTCAAACACATGCCTAAGCGAAATGCAAGGCGAAATGAGAATTGCATCTATCTTTCGGAGCAACTCCAAGAACTCAGCATCGAAACATTCATGGCAACAGATGATGTTACGCGCGTCTACTTTGAGTTTCTCGTTCGCTACGACGAGTCCAAAACTGGCTTACCAATAGGCGACTTAGCAAAAGCCCTTCAAGCAGAAGGCGCGCATGTTGCCGCACCACGCTATCCACTCCTGCACCAACAACCCGTCTTTACTCATGGGGTGTGGTCAAAAATTGCGAGGCTTCCAGCAACAGAAGAAAATCCAATTCATCTCTATGACCCTGCAGATTTACCAAACACAACGCTTGGTAATGGCTCACTGTTAAAGTTGCCCTCTTTCCCATCAGCAACCAGAGAATTGCTCGACCAATATGCGCATGCTTTCAGAAAAGTTCTTGCGCACGCAAATGACATCCCGCGAACAAACTAAATCACCGCCTGATGCAGACGCTGTCATTCATCAATTGACGCATCCATTCAATCGCGGAATAGGATGTCTATTGCTCTGCGCACTGAAACTTGTGAAATGGGTGAAACGAATTTCATGGACAACTAAAGGAGTTGAACAACTCACGCTTGTTGACATGCCCGTGTTGTTCGCATCAAATCACACAAGCCATGTTGACACGCACGTCATCATGAACGTACTTCCCAAAAACATTCGTCGCCAAACAGCTGTTGCTGCTGCGTTCGATCACTTCGCAGACGCAGATGGAAAATCCTTTCATAAGCGAATCATCCAGTTTCTTGTCGCATCGCTTTGGAATGCATTTAGCATTGAACGAAGAAAGTCACCCCTTCGTTCAATTCGTACGATGCAGTCACTTCTTGAAAAGCATTGGTCGATTGTGATTTACCCAGAAGGAACCCGAAGTAGGACTGGCGATATTGCGAGGTTTAAACCCGGCCTTGCTGTTGTCGCGAAAAAAACCAACCGCCCCGTGATTCCGATATGCGTCAAAGACGGATTGACGGTCCTTCCAGAAGCGACCTATATCCCAAAACACGGCAAAATCAGTATTTCATTTGGAAAACCACTCTATTTTGACGAAAGTGATACTTCTGAATCCTTTATGGAACGCGTTGAACAATCCGTTCGCGCGATGCATGCAGAATCATGACGCACTTCATTGCAACAGGATGGACTACCGTAGATATCGCGCTACTTGCGTCGATGTTGCCGCTATTGTGCATGAGCGCTTTTTTCAGTTGTAGTGAAACTGCCATCTTTAGATTGGGACAGGCGAGCATTGTTGAGTTAACCAATCGCAAATCGTCTCCTGCAAATGCGACGCTCTATCTCGTTAAGCATCGCCGAACAGTGTTAATCACCATTCTCATTGGCAACATGACAGCAAATGTGTTGTACTTTGTCGTCAGTTCAGTCCTTATGCTCAACATGCCAAGTGGTTTTGCTGCTGAAGTTGGCATTGCAGTAGGATCACTGTTAGCCATTATTGTTTTTGGTGAAGTGATCCCAAAGATGGCTGCAACCGCAAGACCAATTGCACTTGCACTATTGCTTTCGCCACTTCTGCTACTCGTTCACCGAATCATCTCGCCACTTCGAACACTCACTGACGTCCTTGTGGTAACGCCACTTTCAAGATTGTTTTCTGCAAGTAAGCCAGAGCCGTTAAAAGCAGATGAACTTGCTTCACTCGTTGAGCACTCATCTTCAGAGGGCATCATCGATCATGCTGAGCAACACGTTCTTTATGAAGTTGTTGAGCTGTCTCGCATTCGCGTTCGCGAGGTCATGACGCCAAGAGTGCACATGGTTTCACTTCCTGCAACTGCATCGGAAGACGACATTAAGGACATTGTTGCAAAGACACGCCTGACGCAACTGCCAATGTTTGGTGAAGACATCGATGAGATTGTTGGCATGCTTCACACAAAAAGGTATCTGCAACGCAGTGTTGATGGACCACTGCTTGTGAAAGCAAGCATGACACGACCTCAATACATTCCACAAGTAGCAACCCTTGACCAGTTACTCATTCACTTCCGTGAAACGAATACGCGGCTAGCAATCGTCGTTGATGAGTTTGGTGGAACTGCTGGCCTTGTCACACTTGAAGATGTGCTTGAGGAATTGATTGGTGAAATTGGCGATGAAGTTCATGGCGACATGCAAGAACCAATAAAGCGGGACGATGGCACATGGCTGATTGATGCACATACAAATGTTCGGCAGTGGGCTGCAGCCACTGGCATGCTCCTTGAAAAATGCCCCGCTGCAACGATGGGCGGACTCATCGCCGCAACCCTTGGCCGCATCCCTGAAGTCGGTGACTCAATTGAGCTTGGCAACTTAACACTCACCGTCGATGCAATGGATGAGTACCGCGTTAAAACAATCATTGTTGCGCTTCATGAGGTGAGTTCATGATGACTGAGATTTACATTTCAGTAGCAGTGCTTCTCCTTGGCATTATCATGAGTGCGATTTACTCAGGTCTTGAGACTGGGCTTTACACCATTAACCAGATTCGACTCGGTGTTCGTTCCTCAGCGGGTCTTAAAAGTGCGAAGCGTTTACTTCGACTTGTCAATCATCCGACTCGGATGCTTGCCGTCCTACTTGTCTGTAACAACATCGCAAACTTCCTTGCAAGTTATGGCGCAGCACGATTGCTTAACGCCACGACGCTTGGCCCATGGGAAGCAATCGCAATCAACGCCGTTGTGATGATTCCACTACTTTTCGTTTTTGGCGAAGTCCTACCGAAAGACATGTTCCGCTCGCATACTGATACGCTGACCTACACTTGGAGCGGTGTCCTTCACATCACCGACAAAATTCTGTGGTGGACTGGCGTCGTTCCGCTCGTTGCATCCATCGGTAAACTTGCAAGGTGGTCACTTGGGAGTGAAAGTGATTTTGAACCAACACCACGAAGACGTTTTGGTTTGCTCTTTAAGGAAGGACTCGAAGGCGGCGTTCTATCTGATGAACAAATTACGCTCGCTGACCGCGTTCTTTCAATGAAATCGCTCACAGTAAAAAGTGAAATGATTCCGTGGATGCGCGTCTCATGCATTGGCGCAAATGTTTCTGTCAAACGCCGGACTGCTGCAAT
>JAKVBR010000010.1 GCA_022447165.1 Phycisphaerales bacterium
GAAAAACCGCACGAGATTTCAGCGAAGGTCATGGATGTATCACTCATTCTTTACGCAGAACACGACTTTAATGCGTCAACATTCACAAGCAGAGTCATCGCATCTACAAATAGTGATATGCACTCATGTGTGTGTGGCGGCATCGGTGCACTCAAAGGCAACTTGCACGGTGGAGCAAATGAAGCAGCCATGGATATGCTCAGCGAAATCATGGAAGCAACATCAACAGGCCAAACCGTGGATGAGTACATGCAATATGCATTTGAAACAAAGAAAAAACTGATGGGCTTTGGTCACCGTGTTTACAAAAATGGTGACCATCGTGCCGGTATTCTTCGAGATTGGGGCTTGAAGTATTGTTCTGAAGTGAACCCCGATGCCAAGGCATGGTTTGATTTAGGTGATGAAGTTCAAGCTATTATGCTTCGCGATAAGAACATTTTTCCAAACGTTGATTTTCCCTGTGGTATGACTTATTTTGCGATGGGCATTCCAGTCCCACAATACACACCAATCTTTGTCGCCTCACGAATTACCGGTTGGTGTGCTCACATCATGGAGCAACATCAAAACAACCGTATTATTCGACCACTTGCTGAGTACGCTGGCGAAGGACTTCGCCACTGGAACGACGGATAATGAGTAATGTTTCACATATTGCAGTCATCGGCGCAGGAACGATGGGCTCTGGCATTGCACTGACATCTGCCCTCGCGGGGAAAAAGTGCACTCTGATCGATGTCCAAGCACCCCAACTTGAGAATGCGCGTTCATATCACGAGAAACAACTTAGCAAGTTAGTTGCCAAAGAAAAATTAACAAGTGAAGAAGCGTCTCATGCCCAATCGCTGTTGGATTACACAACTGAAATGAGTGATGCCTCATCTGCTGATTGGGCAATTGAAGCAGCAACTGAAAATGTTGAGGTCAAGAAAAAACTCTTTCAACTAATGCGAGACGCGTTCGGCGAAGATGTTGTGCTTGCAACAAACACATCATCAATTTCAATCTCAGATCTAGCTAGCGCTGTTGAGGGCGCCGAACAGCGCGTCATTGGCATGCACTTCTTTAATCCAGTACCAGTGATGAAACTTGTTGAAGTCATCAAAGGTGCTAACACCAGTGAAGCAACCACAAATGCAACCGTCGAATTATCTGAGGGCCTTGGAAAAATCCCAGTTCCAGCAAACGATTTTGCGGGTTTCGTTTCAAACAGAGTGTTAATGCCCATGATTAACGAGGCGTTTCATGCATGGGATGATGGTGTTGCTGATCCAGAAGCGATTGACTCAATCATGAAACTTGGTTGCGCATTTCCAATGGGACCGCTTCGACTTGCAGATTACATAGGCCTAGATGTTTGCAGAGACATCATGATGGTGATGTATAACGGTCTCAACGAAAATCCAAAGTACTTACCTAACCAAAAACTTGTAGATCTTGTTGAAGCAGGAAAACTCGGAGACAAGTCTGGTTCGGGAGTCTACGACTATAAAAAAGAGTAACGCGATGACGAAGAAGACACACCCGATCTTCAGTTGGCCGGGTAGCCTTTTATGGCTTCTTCCCCTTGCTGTCATCGCGTTTACATTGATGCAGTTTGACCTCGTTGGTTCGATGTGGTGGTATTTGCTCATCCCAGCTGGTGTAGCGTTTGCATTTATCGACTTATTCACAAAAGTGTGGTTTGGCATCTCAGTTCTCATCACACTGTTCTTTTATTGTTCCATTGGTTCATCTGGCGTACCAGTGAGTTATGCAATTTTGGAACCAACGACGTGGGTAAGTTTGCGCGAGATGAGGGGACTTGAGTTAACAGAGTTTGAATGGTTCCATTGGTGGCCATTCAAGTGGCTTATTGCACTGCTCTGTTTAAACATGTCAATTGTGACAATTCGAAAGATTCCTTTGAACATCCTGACGCTTGGTGTCTGGTCAATTCACACAGGCGTAATCGTGCTTGTTCTAGGATGTTTGGTCTATTTTTCAACGAAAATTGAGGGCGATGTTGTCATCTCCCGTCATCAAGTGACGATTCAAATTCCTGGCGAAGAAGAAGCGTCGATGCTTGTTGCACCGGGGAACTCTATTGTCATTGGACCATACACATGTGAAATTTCGAACATCAATCCGAATTGGGAATTGCTCACTGGCTACGACAAGGGCAAGCGTACGTATGCCGTCTCAATTGCCATGACATCTGAAGATGCTTCTTTTACTCGTCAACTCATCAGTGGTTACCCTGAATACACAGAAGATGTCATCCGAACTGACAATCCGAAGCAACCGATGGCTAGAGCAATCAAAGTCCTTGGAACAGCACTTGTTGATGAGTCCATCAAAATGTCACTTGAACAAGATGTCAAAAGTGATTTTTATGTGACTCAAAGCGCAGCAATCTATCTACGTGAACTCGATGGAAATGGAGTTGCCAAAACTGGTTGGATTGAACACCCTATTCCAAACTTGCCTCGATTTAACGATTGTGTCAGTGAAGGCAGTGAGGTTTGGGATGCAGAACGGATTGTAAAACACCCAATCGAAATCGAAGTGCCAAGTGAAGTCATGTCGCTCACAGTTACAGATTACCTCCGTTACGCATTTATGGATGCACGGATTGTCCCAGGCGGGGATGACCTTAATCCAGTCCTTTGGGCGACGATTGAGCGTGGCGACATTCAACAAACAGTCAAGATGTTTGCGTTTGACCCTTCAAACAATACAACTGACAGTTCGCTCATGGTATTTAAATGGCTTGACTCATCTCACGAACTCGAAGCATTACAGGCTTCACTCTTACCAACTCTAGAAGCACGAATTGGTGAAGAGGCAATTGAACTGCCAGTAACAAACTCGGAAGAGTTTACGCAGATTGGCGACACTGAGTATGAGTACCGTCTTATGTCTATTCAGAACAATTTGAACATTGAGAGCATCACGGTTTCGCTTGCAATCGTTGAGTTAAAACATGGAGATAAAAAGTGGGTTCGCTGGGTGTTTGAAGACAACTCGCTCAATCGAGATATTACCGAATCGGCGGATCACCTTGAATCTAACTTGATTGATGAAACTATTTCACTTCATTACAGCCCCGGCGCTGCACCAATCACGCTTGTAGCGGGAGAGGGCGTTGAAGGTGTACAACTCTTGTTACAGACGGATACGCAAACCCCAACACAAAGAGCAGTTCAATTTAATGAACCACTTTCAATCATCGATGATGTGCAGTTGGCGGTGCATAGAATTGAACAAAACACGCACATTGAAACAAGACCAACTGTAGTGCCAAAGCAACAACGCGACCCAAATGTCAGCAACACAATGTCGATGATACGCGTCGTTCTTAAGGATGGCGACTCAGCAAGGATTGCGTGGCTTCCGTATCACCACTATCCATTTGAATCGCATTCACAAACAGTCAATCGCTTTAGATATCAACCAACAATCGTTGGGCTTGCAAACGGAAAGATAGTTGAGTTAATGTTCTCTCGCGAGCGAGCGCCACTGCCAACACCCATTGCGTTAAATGATTTTGAAATTGACACTCACATAGGTGGTTTCTCCGGCCGCACATCTTCGATTCTAAACTGGCGTTCACTCATTTCGTTCCCCGAAGTATCAGACGAACTTGTTGCAGTCAGTGTGAATGACCCAAAACCACATCACGGTTATTGGTTCTTCCAATCCCAATGGGACCCGCCAAGTCAGACATCACAGGGCTTGAACTACACAGTGCTTGGCGTAGGCAATAGAGAAGCGGTGTTTACCATGCTTCTTGGGACTTGCATCACAGTGCTTGGCATGATGTGGGCGTTCTTTGTAAAGCCAACGATTAAACGCAAGAGGCAGCAAGCGGTATATGGAGTAAGTCAATGAAGTATTTTCACGCATTCATTCTCTTATGCATTGCCGGGTTAACATCACAACTCCGCGGCGAAGGATTGTCTGAGCAGATTGACATTGACCCGTGGAGTAATCAAGTTGCTGTCTTTACAGAGGGGCGTGTGAAGTCGTACGAAACGTTTGCTCGCTCTTACATGCAGTACATTTCTGGTTCAAGGTTGATTGATGACCAACCCTCAACATTCACATTCCTTGACATGATGATTCGACCTGAACATTACGAGGGTAGGCCTATCATTTACGTCAAGAATAAAAACATTAGAGCAGTAATTAGTGACGTCTTAAAAGCAAAGAACCCAAGCATTTCAGACGAAATGAATTCGTTTATGAAGAAGGGGCTCATTGCAAAAGAACATTTACAAGAGCCAGAAGTTCACGCAAAACTTCAGTCACTTCGGTCTGATGTCATGCGGTTTGCATCCCCTGTTGAACAGATTGAAGTTGCGCTCAATGCAAGTAATCCGAGAAACATGTGGGCGAACTTGCAGGTTGTTCCGCCACCAAGCGGTCAATTTGACGCCCCTTGGTTCACAATGGAACACATCACAGATGAAACAATCATTTCATCATGGACCGAGATGGTCGAAGCGTGGAAAGCAGGGAATGTCGAAACAGCAAACCAACAACTCACGACCTTAGCAGGGTTGTTGCCTTTACTTCCAACAGGTGAGGGAATCTATCCACCCGCTAAAAAACTGCAACTCGAAAGTTTGTACTTCAAACTTGGTAACTTCACTGCAATTTGGATTGTGTATCTCATCGCTGTTGTCTTGTTGCTCATGGCATTCGTGTATCAGTTTAAAGGCATTGGATCATTAGGCATGTGGCTCTTTATTTTTGCCGCATCACTCCATACAGTCGCGGTGATTTGGCGTTGGTATGTCTCGGGCCGCTATCCAAACACAAACATGTTTGAAGCAATAACTACTGCTGCTTGGATGGGAAGTTTGTTTGGCTTGCTCATGGAGTTTTTGTTACGCAAGACACAAATGAAATACCTCTTTGCGCTTGGTGCATCTGTTGCCTCGATGTTGGCTCTACTCGCAGTGCGCTTGTACCCACTTGAACTCAATCCTCATGTCTCAAACAGAATGCCTGTATTGCATGACATTTGGCTCTACATTCACGTGAACTTCATCATCTTCTCGTACTGCCTCATTTTTGTTGCGGCAGTGACCGCGATGCTTTATCTCGTGAGGCGTTTCATTCTTCGCTTGAGAGGGAAAAGTGGTGTGCAAGAGTTCGCAAGGGCTGGCGGTATTGCTTCAGTCGTTGAGTTAAGACCTGCGAAGAAGGGCGAATCAAGTTCAAGTATGGGCATGGTGCTCGATGGTGCGACTATGATTCTTGTAGAGTTGTCATTCATCTTGCTGTGGGCAGGCATTGTCATGGGCGCAATCTGGGCGGACCATTCTTGGGGCAGACCGTGGGGCTGGGACCCTAAGGAGGTCTTTGCACTCAACACATTCCTTGTGTTTGCTGTGCTAATTCACACGAGAATCAAAGTCAAAGATAAGGGGCTCTGGACAGCGCTCCTTGCAATCATTGGTTGCGGAGTCATGCTCTTTAACTGGATTATCATTAACTTCACTATCTCAGGATTGCACTCCTACGCATAACTGACACGTGGCACACCAAGTTATTCAAACCGAGAATTTGCCCGACCAATGCTCAGCTTGGCTTGCAGATCACTGCGAGTTACACGTTTGCCCTTCAGAATCGCGGCGATTTAAAGAACTTTTACCAACGGTCGAAGCCCTCATCATTCGCACATATACAAATGTCACAAAAGAAATGATTGAGTCGGCACCAAACTTAAGGGTTATTGGTCGAGCGGGCGTTGGTATTGATAACATTGATTTAAATGCGTGCAAAGAGCAAGGCGTTCAAGTGGTGCATACGCCAGAAGCAAACACGGAGTCGGTAGTTGATTTTGTTTTATCAAGAATGTTGATGATGCTACGCAAAGTGACCTTCGTAGAAAGTCAAACATCGCAAAACGAATGGGACCTCCTTCGCACAAGCGCCATGAACGAGAAACAGTTTTCTGAAATGACGCTCGGCATCATCGGTTTTGGTCGTATTGGATCGACGCTCGGAACACTAGCAAGCGCTCTTGGTTTCAAAGTCATCTTTCATGACCTTCAAACGATTAAAAACACTGGCGCATGTACACAGTGTTCCCTAGAAGATGTTCTAGAACAAAGTGACGCAATCTCAATTCATGTTGACGGGCGTGCTGAGAATGAGCACATGTGCGATGCAGATTTATTCCGTCACCTTCAGCAAGGATGTTTGTTTATCAACACTTCCAGAGGATTTGTTGTTGATTCAGTATCGCTTGCAAATCACTTACGCCACGATGCATCAGCATTTGCAATCATTGATGTCCATCAACCAGAACCAATTCACGCAGACTACCCTTTACTTACACTGCCTAACGTTGAACTTTACCCCCACATCGCATGTAAGACACAAACAGCTACAATTAACATGGGTTGGGTGGTTAAAGATGTTATTGCAGTGTTAAACAACGAAACCCCACAATTTGAAGCAGTGCTTTAGTAACAGAAAGATTAGTACATCAATGTCAACGACAATTCAATCAGTTTTCGCAAGACAAATCTTAGATTCAAGAGGAAACCCAACACTTGAATGTGACGTGAAACTTGCAAATGGCATCACGGGTAGGGCAGCAATACCAAGTGGCGCAAGTACTGGGGAGAATGAAGCGGTTGAACTGCGAGATGGCGGCAAAGAATGGTGTGGCAAGGGCGTGCTCACTGCGGTTAACAACGTAAACACAGTGATTGCCCCTGATGTCATTGGAATGAAAGCTGAAGATCAAATCGCAATTGACGAAGCAATGATTGCACTTGATGGCACAGCAAACAAAGGCAATCTTGGTGCAAATGCGCTTCTTGGCGTGTCCATGGCAACAGCGCATTCAGCAGCACTTGCTGCCGGTAAACCACTCTATGCATATTTGGGAGATGACAATGCAACAACCGCAACAGTCCTGCCAGTGCCAATGTTCAACATTCTCAATGGCGGAAAGCACGCAGACAACACAGTTGATTTTCAAGAGTTCATGATTCAGCCATGGGGCTTTGAAGGATTTGACGATGCACTTAGAGCAGCTGTTGAAATCTATCACACACTGAAAGAGGTGCTTCATGACCGAAACTTGTCAACCGCTGTTGGTGACGAAGGAGGGTTTGCGCCAAATCTTCAAGACAATGAGGATGCTTTAAAAATCATCGAAGAAGCAGTTGATAAATCGGGTTACAAATGGGGTGAAGAAATCTTTGTTGCCCTCGACCCAGCAACGAGTGAACTTGTGAGCGAAGCAAGAAAACTTGGTAGGGAAGGGTATTGCTTCTTTAGTTCTCATCCAGACAAGATTGTGTCGGCTGAGGAAATGATTGATTTGTGGGCAGATTGGTGCAAGCGGTATCCAATTAAGTCCATTGAAGACGGGCTTGGAGAGGATGACTGGGCTGGATGGAAATCGTTAACCGACCGACTTGGAAACGAAGTTCAACTTGTGGGCGACGACTTATTCGTGACAAATCCCCAATTCTTACAAAGAGGAATCGATGAGGGTTGTGCAAATTCCATCCTTGTCAAAGTCAATCAAATCGGAACACTTACCGAGACATTTAGAGCGGTAGACCTTGCCCATGCAAACGGGTATTCGGCAGTTCTTAGCCACAGAAGCGGCGAAACAGAAGATACCACGATTGCTGATTTGTCCGTTGCAACAAACTGTGGCCAAATCAAAACCGGTGCCCCTTGTCGCTCTGACCGTACTGCGAAGTACAACCAACTCATCCGAATTGCAGAACAGCTTGGCGATAAGGCGTCGTACGGTCGTTAAATGAAGAAGGGGACAATTCAACATCTTGTAACTTGGCGAATTGTTCAACTTCCATTTATTCTCATTGCGATTTATACACTGACATTTTTACTTGCTTGGCAGATTCCAGGGAATCCGCTTGAGAGTGAGGGTCGAATGCCTCCGCCTGAAGTTGTGGAGGCAATGCAATCGCAGTACAACTTAGATCATCCAGTGAAGTTTTATGGCGAGTATCTTTGGAACGCTTCTGGATGTTCATGGCTACTAGGCGAGCAGGATGGTCCCATCTTTAACCTAGGACCGAGTTTACGTCATGAAAACTGGACTGTGAATGAGATCCTTTTAGCGGGGCTCCCTGTCTCAATGTCGCTAGGAATGTTTGCCATCCTTATAGCGCTGGTCATAGGTCTAGCCGCGGGAACATTAAGTGCACTGAAACCGAAAACATGGATTGATTCGCTTGCGTTCTTCGTGTCAATCATTGGAATTAGCATTCCATCTTTTGTTATAGGCGTCTGTTTACTCATGACCTTTTCGGTTTGGCTTCACTTATTCCCAATTAGCGGGTGGGGAACTTGGAAGCACATGGTGCTTCCATCGCTGACCTTAAGTTTGCCATTTGCAGCATACATCGCACAACTCACCCGCAGTGGTATGCTTGAACAACTTGGTAGCAATCACATCAGAACCGCTCGCGCAAAAGGATTATCAGAGTATTCGGTTGTGCTAAAGCATGCAATGAAGAACGCGATTCTGCCCGTTCTCAGTTACATTGGTCCCGCTACCGCAGCGGCGCTGACGGGCTCGTTTGTGGTCGAGAAGATTTTTGCAGTTCCGGGCGTAGGTGTTCATTTTGTAGAAGCGGTTCTTGGAAAAGACATCACCGTTCTGATGGGTATTGTGCTTGTTTATGCGACTCTACTTGTGTTGTTTAATCTCATTGTTGACGTGATGTATCGCCTGATTGATCCGAGGATGACTTAACTCTCCACAATTGTTGTACAAGTCTTGGGTGTGAGGTAAGACCGCTCACTTGATCGGGTTCATACATGTACAACTGAAGCAATTGACACACAACAAGCATCGGAACTTCTTCATTAAACAACTGGATCTCGATTTCTCTGAGCAACTCAAACCGTTTAACTGGGTCAAGTTCAACCGAGGCCTGAACGAGTTTTGCATCAATGTCTGGATTAGAAAAACCCCTGTCGTTGTTTCCATTTTCAGAATGGAATATATCTAAGAAAGTCGAAGGATCACCGTAGTCTCCATACCACCGACCTCTTGCAACCATGAAGTTTCCACTTCTTAAATCTCTACTGAAGAGTTTGTTGTCCGTTCCTCTGAGTTGAGTTTGAACACCAAGGGTGTTTCGCCATTGGTCTCGTAACAACAATGAAATCCATTTATACCGATTTGTATTTGTGGTGTACAGTAAATCAATTGGAGGAAAGGGAACGCCATCTTTGTTCTCTACAATTCCATCCCCATCTCGATCCATCCAACCAGCAGAAGCCATCTCTTCCTTAGCCCGCTGAGGGTTATAGTTGAGCCCTTCAACTGGTGCGTAGCCCTTAATTGAATGAGGTGGAACAAACGCTGTTACGACCGGCTCGTTTAATCTTGTTGCATGTTGGACGATGGCATCCCTGTTTGTCGCATAGACGAAGGCCCTTCGAACTGCAGGGTCATGAAATGGATTGGGTTCACCACTGTTTAATGTTTCTCTGCAATTGAAAGAAAAGAAATCAGTGCCGAACGTTGGAAACGCGTGAATGTTATCCCGCGTGCCCTCTGCTCTCTCTGCCAACATGTCTGATTGATAATCGACATTCACTCCGTTTAGCCAATCGACTTCTCCTGCCTCAAAAGCGAATACGGCAGTGTTTGGATCTTCCATTGTGATAGCTTGAATAGAATCGAGCGATGATTTCTCTGGCGAGTGGTAATGAGGGTTTCTTGTAAATCGCATATCGCGTTTGTAACGCCATTCTTCTAATTTGAATGGTCCATTACAGACAAGCGTCTCTGGTCTTGCCCAGTAATACTTGTATTTAAGACGGCCCGTTTCCTCATCAATCGAGAGCCACTTCATCGTGTTTGGTTCAGGGATTGGAATCGTATGCCAGCCATCGCGGATGACACGCTCCCATCTGCTGTCGTCTAACTGCCATCCTTCAACTGCAGGTCTATATACAGGACTGCATACAGCAAGAGCAATTTGGTCAAGGAAGTAGGGCACTGGTTGTTCAAGAGTTACTTCAAACAGATGCTCATCAATTGCATGGATTGCGACAACTTCATCAAACTTCGCTTGAATATCATGAAGTGTTACGAATTCTTGTGCTTCAAGTTTGTCAGACCGCCAATCCCAAAACGCTCTTGCACCTTTGATTGAAAAAAGGAATCCTGAGTAATCCGATGCAGTATCTGGAGTCAGCAGTCGCATCCATGCATACTTAAAATCATAAGCAGTGACAGGCGCGCCATTACTCCAACGCGCATCGGTTCGTAACTTAAACAGATAAGTCGTTTGATTTTCACTGAGTGAGATGCTCTCTGCAGCGGCCTCTTCAATTGAAAAGTCTTTGGGGTTCCATCTTACAAGTCCCTCATACAAACAATATGCTGCCTGCATATCAGTAAGCCAGCTCATTCTTCCAGGATCGAGTGTAAAGACATCCCCTCGATTCACGAATACGAAATCTGCTTGCCGGTCTTCCTCGCTATTGCATGTCACAATCAGTGACAACAATAGGATGCTCAATACAGCGATGAAGATACGCACCATAAAGGTACTGTATCGAATTCGTTACTGAGCGTTTTTCCAAGCGTTCAAACGGCTGGTCAATTCTGGGTATCTGCCTTCGCCCCACAACTCAAGCATAGAAGCATCACCTGCGTCGAGTTTTAATATGCGTTCGACAATGAAACTGCCCGATTGAAGCGACTCGCCATACGCAGCATACAACTCTTCATTTTCTTTTGCTGTTTCAGCGTGTTTTAACGCGATGTCTGCGAACTGAGTTAACAATGGAGCAATACTTTGGTCGCCTTCTTTTCTCGCTTCTTCGTTGAGACCTGGCTCAATGAGTTGAAGCCGAAGGGATGCAAGGATGAACGGAAGTGCTCGAACGCGCTCGTCTGCTTCATTTGATTTAGCAATCTCTTGTAAGAGTTCAGAAAGCGCTCTCACTTGCAACTCAATGGAGAGTGCCTCAAGTTCATCTTGTTGTCTGGTATCTAAATTAGGAATGTCTTGAAGTGATGCAATCGAGTTGAACTGCCGTGAGATGATGTACCACACGGGCTCGCGAGATGCGAAGTCTGCAATGGTTCCAGCAATTGATGAAATCCGGCGCTCGGGAAGAATGCCTTGTTTAAATGACTTGCCAAGCCCAATTGATGCCCAATGTCTCAGCGATGCCCTATCTTCTGTAGAGGTGTCTGCATGGTTGAGAAGGAGTCCACACCCTTGCTCCGTGCCTAAAAGAGAAATCACTTGCAGCGCATTGACTGCGGCCATTTCATTCGTACTGTTTTCATCAAGGATAGGATCGAAGCCATCTCGAAGCGCTTTACCATAGAGGGAGCGAGCGTAGGGTGATATTGCGGCGTCTGTTTCAAGCGGTTCGATGAGGTGCCTCTGGGCTTCGTAAAGTTCGAGAGCATCAGTCGTGTAGAGTGCTTCAGCCCAGCCCTGAGCGTACTGCTCAATTTTGCTTGCATCTGCATCATTGATGGAGTTTCGACCAACAATCTTTGAAATGCTGAACTTCGGCTGAGCAACAGCGTCATAACTGCTTGCAAGCGCCAAGATGAGGATGATAAAACAATTCTTTTGCATAAAAATAAACCTTTAGATTGACGAAATTACCACTCATTGAGTGGAGTGTCAACGCCTGTACATCATACTTAAGAAGTCGCCTTAAAAATGCGACCAAAACCGTGCTACAGTGCCGAAAAGAGATACTCATGACTCACTTTTTCTCCTTTATTCTTCCTATTGTATTCTCTATTGTCATTCTTCCGGCTCAAGCGGCTCAAAGTGATGAGATTGAAGAGGTTGCCACTGCTCGGCTCGTTGAATTGTACATCCGTGAAGCACGATCGATGACGATGATGAATCCGATCACGAAAGAGAGCATTCTCGTCGCATTAAATCTACTCAAACGATGCGCTGAACTTCAACCAGAGAATCAGAGTGTTTGGCAAGCGATGGTCGAGGTGGCAACGATGGCAGAAGATGATGCTTTAGTGAGTGAGTGTATACAGTCACTGCTTCGCCTCTCCCCAAACAGCCCTGCACTTCAGTTAGCACGAATACGAAATGCAATTGAGTCCCTCCAAACTGCTCCAGAGCGAATCAGAGTTTACGACCGACTTCTTTCTCCTCAAGAAAAGGTAAAACTTGATTCTCAAGTTGCATCGCGTCTTGCTCATGATGCAGCACTACTTTATAGAAGTTTAGGTGACACAGATTCTTTTGCGGTCTGGCTTGCAGAATCAATCGCACTAGATCCAGCCAATCAAAGTGCACTTGCACTTGGTGTTGGTTTTTTTGGAGATGAAACTGCTGACCCCATTCAACGAATAGAGTTGCTTGGGGCAGCGGCGCTTGCAAATCCGTTTGATGTGACATATCAGATTCAACTTGCAGAATTTTTACTTGCTTATGGAGATTACCAAAGCGCAAGACGATTGTATGAGTACATTCTTAATGGCGATGCAGGTGATACGGATCTTATCAGCGATGGATTGCTCGCCGATATAGTCCTCAGTCAATGGGCTGATGGTGACCCAATTGCGGGACTTGATGCAGTGTTAACTCGTCAGATAGAGGTTGATCGAGTGTATAGGCAATCGGTCAAAGCCCAACAGCCTCGGATGACGCCTTTAGAGCTTGCAAGGATCCATGCACCGCTTGCCCCAAAGCTCGCAACGATTAGGGCTGCGATATACGCAGAACTCGATGACGCGTCTTCTGCAGAAATCTCTTTAGAAGCAGCTGCAGATACATGCGCACTGCTCGGGAATATATACAAACAACGCGAATCAAATGAATCAGTTCTAAGTGGAGCAGAAAGTTATCTTCAAGCAGCTTGGTTAACGCTCTGGCTTGGCAGTGATGTTACAACTGCTCAAGACTTTTTAAACCAATCATCAGATATTGCAATGATGTCCACAGAAGAACAACAGCGGTTTAATGGTTGGATAGCGCTTCGGTCTGGCGATGTACAACTTGCCCTTGACCTATTGACACCACTCGCCGAACTGCCAATAAGTGACCCAGCCGCTCAAGCAGGCGTCGCACTAGCGCTTCAATCAATAGGACAGTTAAAGGAATCAGCAATAGTATTCTTAGACATTGCACGAATGCAAGGGGGAACGATCTTAGGAGTTTGGGCAAGGAATCGCCTTCAAGCGATTGTGGGCTCCTCATTTGATGTTCGAGATGAAGTGGCATTACTCAGACCGCTTGCAGACCAAATCATCGACACATTTGATTTGATCCGTTCGGACCCACGACCACCATTTTCTCTCCGAGTAGAGCCCATAAAAACAGATTTCAAGACATATGAGCCAATCATTGTTGATATTGAGATAAAGAACAATACAACGTTACCACTAACGATTGATCGGAACGGCGCGATCCAACCACTTGTATTGATTGAAGCAAACATTGAGTTATCAACAGCATCGATTCAAAATGCCCCTGGAATGATTGTTCCAGTCAATAAGTCAATTAGCATACCTTCTCGAGGTACAGTTACATTTAAAGCAAACCTCCGAGAGTATTGGCTTGGCTCTATCTTAAACATGTTTCCATTACATGGCGCTTCGATACACCTAAGGTCAATTGCAAATTTTTCTGCACGACAAACAACAAAGGATGGGCGGACAACTTTGATTGTTTATGAGCCTAGTCGAACAGGGATACGATACGACTCAACATACTTTAGAGTCAATGGTTTTAGATTGACCGACGTTTGGCTCGAGCAAGCGTTTGCCACAGCAGAAGAGTTAAACTCTGCGGATGCCCTCACAATGCTTTCATTGCTTTCGTTTGTGATAAATGATGAGGTTGTCGTTAGGATTGTCGTACCACCAATCCCGCCTGATGGTGACGAGGAGCAACCAGTGCCTACTTCGCCTATGCGAGTACCACTCCAAGATGAGGCTGCCACCCTCATCCTTTCTAGTTTTCCAAAGTTAGGTCCATTAGCACAGGCATGGTACGTTTCTGCAATGGCTGAAGAGCCTTCTATTCAAGCAGTCTTAGGAATGGCTGAAACAACAAACAATATTGATGCTCAGCTGAGTTGGATATTACGGTTTAACAATCCAAATGTTCCAGATGAAGCATTAGATGACCCGACCATTTTAAATGCACTCCATTCCGAAAGTCCACTCCTGAAGAGCGCCGCAAAGTGGATGTATAACCATATTCAAAAAATCATAAAAGAACGTGCTGAACTAGAGCTCGCCCTGCCTGCTCAGTAGACCGAGCAACACTTCAAGTTCGCTCTGCGATACCATACGCAAATGGACAAACAAGAGGTCGCAACGCGTATTGCAGATACTGCAATTCTCCACGGTGAATTCACTTTACGTAGTGGGCGAACAAGTACGTGGTATATCGATAAGTACCTATTTACAACCCAGCCTGACATATTGCGAAGCTTAGGCAAGATGTTTGCATGTGCGATACCAGAAGGCACGACACTGCTTGCAGGAGCTGAACTCGGTGGAGTTCCACTTGTGACAACTGCCTCAATGGAAAGCAATTTGCCGTGCATCTTTATTCGTAATCAAAAGAAAGATTACGGTACAGCAAAACAACTTGAGGGCAAACTTACTGAGGCAGACAAGGTTGTCATCGTTGAAGACATCGCAACGACTGGCGGTCAAGTGCTCGAAGCAGCGGAAATCATTCGCTCGCTTGGCGCAGAAGTGTTATCAATCATCGCTGTCATCGACCGCGAAGAAGGTGCGAGAGAAAACATCGAGGGCGCTGGCTTTACATTCCAATCGCTGTTTACAACCTCTGACTTAGGCGTTGGCACAGAAGCATGAACATCAAGCACACACAACTTGTTGTCGGAATGGAGATCCATGTCGAACTTGCAACAGACAGCAAGATGTTTACAAGTGCGCCTAATGCTGCGAATCCAGAACACTATGAAGCAGAACCAAACACACTGTGTAATCCATTAGTCATTGCACTTCCGGGCTCGTTACCAGTCATTAATAAAAGGGCAGTGGTGATGTCTATGCGAGTTGGACTTGCTTTGAACTGTACCATCGCAAACTTCACAAAGTGGGATAGAAAAAACTACTTCTACCCAGATTTGCCAAAGGGCTACCAAATCAGTCAATACGACAAACCGTTATGTTTTGATGGTGTCCTTGAGATAGAAACTGAAGAAGGATTAAAACCAGTTCGCATTACTCGCGCGCATCTTGAGGAAGACACAGGTAAGTTAGGGCACGAACTTCCTGGAGGTGCGCATTACGAGGGCTCGCTCGTCGACTTCAACCGCGCGGGCACACCTCTGCTTGAGATCGTGAGTGAGCCAGACATGCACACGGCTGATGAAGCAGTTGCATGTGGACAAGCTGTTAGGGACATCTGTCGTTATCTAGGCGTGAGCGAAGGCATCATGCAGCGTGGGCACATGCGGTTTGAGCCCAACATCAATGTCGTGATTACAACTGAAGATGGTGAAGTGTTTAAAACACCAATCGTTGAAGTTAAAAACTTAAACTCATTTAGAGCACTCCATGGTGCAATTGAGTTTGAATCTAAACGGCAAGTTGAAGCGTGGCTTGAAGACGGAAAAGTCATGGGGCCGGGAGCAAAAAGCACACGGGGTTGGGATGACCAGAAACTTGAAACCGTGTTGCAACGAGAAAAGGAAGATGCACACGATTACCGCTATTTCCCAGACCCAGATTTAGTGCCATTAACCATTTCAAACGAGTGGATTGAAGAAGTCAATAAAACGATTCCAGAACTTCCACAATCACGAAGAACGAGATATCAAAAAGAGTTTGATTTGTCTTTGAAAGACGCATCAGCCATTACAGCAGAGCCAGATTTTTGCATGTTCTTTGAATCATGTATTCATGGGAGTAACAAAGGTTCAGCAATAGCGAAGTTTCTTTTAAACACCGCATCAAAGCATGCAAACGACAACAACACATCTGTTTCCGAACTCGGCATCACGCCGGAACAAGTTCAAGGCATTATTGAGTTAAGAGCAAGTAATGAGATCGGCTCATCTGCGGCAGATACATTGTTTGGACTGTTATGCAATAGCGATCAAACTGCAAAAGCCGTTGCTGAAGTTGAAGGACTCTTACAAGTCAATGATGAATCAGCAATTCAAGAGTGGGTGAATGGTGCCATTGAAGCACAACCCCAAGCGGCTGATGATGTCAGAAGTGGCAAGGATGCTGCAATCGGTCGCATCATTGGTGAAGTCATGAAACGTAGTGGGGGTTCTGCTGATGCCAGTGCTGTCCGTGAACTCATCATCAACACCCTTCGCGGATAGTGATTTAAATCATGCTACTTACACTTCTTTGTTCACTTATTCCCTGTCAATCAATTGAACCCGTTCAAACATATTTTAGCGTGAAGCAGGGCATCATCGTTCATGTTTCACTCCCAGAGGGGCATGACACAGGGAAACTCATTGTACTTGACCAAAACGACAACCAACTTGGCAGAAGCGCAACTGTAACAAGCGGCACGCACGACGTGAGCTTGCGAATAACAGAACTGACCACGATTGACAAAGCTGTTTGGCTTCAACTTTCAGTTGATGGAGAGTCAGTCGGTGCGCCAATTGTTGTTTCTCCACTATTGTCAAGAGATGTACCAGTGACTGAGGAAGCGGTGCGAGGTGATGGACAGTCGACCTATACCAAGATTGTCGATTGGAAAAACGAAGCAGAAGACGATTCGCTTGATGCACCGTTAGTCAGTGGTTATCGAGCATACCAAGATGAATACGCCATTATGAAAACAAGTGAGGGCGATATCCGAATCAAGTTTAGACCAGACGAAGCACCAAACACAGTCTGGAATTTTTTAGAACTCGCGAAAAACAATTTTTACAATGAAACAATTTTTCACCGAATCGTACCGATGACGAGCAAGGGGTTCCCATTCGTCATTCAAGGAGGTGACCCAACGGGCACTGGTTCTGGCGGACCGGGTTGGTGGCTACCCATTGAAAACAGCTCGCTCAAACATGATCTTGGCGTGATTTCGATGGCTCGCGCAAACGACCCAGACTCTGCTGGATCTCAGTTTTTCTTCTGTTTGTCACGTGAGGGGACAGCCCGTCTTGATGGCCAATATTGTTCGTTTGGTGAAACAGTTGACGGCATTGATGTGATTCAAAAGATTGCATCAATGCCTCTTGATGACGCGCTGATGGGTAAACCAAAAGAGGCACCAATTGTTCATTCAATTGAGTTTGAGCCAGTCGAACCCAGAGTGCCAAACAAAGCAATACCTCAATAAGGCAACTTGTCAGTTGTGTGGACTTTTCTCCACCCATCAAGAATCAAAAATGAGTGCCCGTAGTAGTTCGTCAACTCGCCAGTCAATAGTACAGGAGTAGATGGGGGCGACTTACTTGCCCAATTTGTTAACTGCTTAAACTTTTCACTTGGCAGAACTGTACACGGAGGGTCACTGAGTCCTGTCGCGTCAGCGACAAAGACAGCAATCCACGCGCCCTCGTCGTTTCTCCTAAGAAAACATCGTCTGGCGTGAACTCTCCGCCCTTCTTTAACTTCATCGCTAACTTCAATGGGATGATTTGCAGCACTGCGAATACTTTTTACTAGTGAACCCGTTGAACGCTCTAAGTCGCGAACAATATCATCGATTGAATCACTCGATGCATCTTTTGGAAGTTCTTCCGCATCAGGATGAATCGGTGTAAATGAAGGGTGGTCACGTTCTGAAAAATCACTGAGTTTGAGTGCTTCTCTGATCAGAAGGTACTGTTCGTTGTTGTAGGTGTACACTTTTCCAGTCACTTGGAATTGCGCTTCTGGAGTTTCAATGAGGGTCTGCTCAATCTCTTCAAGCCGTTTGCTTGGCAGTGCCGTGAATGTATGTGTTGCCCCTTCATCCCCATCAATCACAATGCGTATCGGGGTATGTTCGTCACCGCTCAATAGAGTACATGTTGCCTTATGAATGACTACACCTTCTTTGTGCAGCGCTCGGGCACGCTCTTGCGCTGACTCAGCAATACAAGTCCATGTGAGGACAAGCGTTACAGTTGCGATTGCAATGTGATCAAAAAACTTCATGAGCACCATATGGTACTGTAAAAACAGTGGAAAAAGCCGATGTGTTGACGATATGAAAGTATGCGTTTTATCATTTCAATAGCGTTATTGACTCTTGCAGGCTGCTCAACGAATCC
>JAKVBR010000100.1 GCA_022447165.1 Phycisphaerales bacterium
ATCAGGAAGCAGCCATTTAGAAGTCAGCAGAATGAACAACATCCCGAAAATTGCGACGGGAACACCAATCCAAGCAGTGCCCCACATCGAGACGGTTCCACTAGGAGCTGAAAGCCCAAGGTCAGTTGCCCAAGTGGGGGGGGCATGCCACCACTCGATAAAGAGTCCCATGATGATGAGGTTTGAGCCTGTGCCAATCATCGTGCCTTGCCCACCAAGAATCGCACCAAATGAAAGTGGCATGAGCATTTTTGAAACTGGAATCTTGAGGCGTTTAGCCCAATCAGAGACCATCGGCAAATACATGGCAACAATAGGGGTTGTGTTCATGAACGCTGACATCGCAGCAACTGGGGCCATCATTCGCACTTGAGCAGTGGATAGCGAGGTCGGTCTCCCAAGCAACTTTCTGCCAATGAGTTCAATGCCCCCAGTTTCTTGCAACCCCGCAGCAACGACAAACAAACCCGCAATCATCAGCATTGGCCGTTCAGCAAACCCTGCAACTGCGTCATGAAAAGAAACGACCCCGCAAATCATCAGCACAACAAGACCGCCAGCCATTATGAGGTCTGGACCAATGCGCTTCTTATTGACGAGCGCAATAATCACTACAAGAATCGTGATTAAGGTTATCCAGCCATGTGGGGTCATCGCTTAACCCTCACCGATTCCTAAATCGCTGATTGAGTGAATGATTCGTTGTTGAAGTCCGTCTATTGCACAAATCACGCCTCTGTTTTCTTCAAGACGCTTGCCGTGTGAAAAATCAAGAGGGTTTCCATGGACATCGCTGACGACGGCGCCTGCTTCCTGCGCGATGCACATGCCTGCGGCGTGATCCCAAATCTTTTCGACGTACGTCTTGCTGGTGGGTAATCGCAAATAACCATCTGCCTGTCCTCTTGCGACAAGTGCATACTTACATTGACTGTCTAAACGAGCGGGCTCGCCTTCTTCTCCGATAGAATCGATAATGCGACCACTGTCACCACGATTTGAATGACCCTTTTCCGCGGACTCACAAAATCGAAGCGGTTTATCTTCAAGATATGTTGACGCAAGAATGCGCATTGGCGAGGCATCTGGATTGCATGCAGCAAATTCCCAAGCGCCTGCACCTTCTGAAGCCGCGTAGACAACACCTTCAGGGTCATTGACAACAAGCGGGTGTCCTTGATTTGCCGACAAATTCGGGCAACCCATCACGCCTGCAACGACCTTGCCGTGCTCGACACGGCCAAGTGCAATTGCGTAATGTTGACCTCGTAAAAAGCCCTTGGTGCCATCGACTGGGTCAAGTGCCCAATAGCCGTCTGCTGACCCATCGTGGTTACAGGCGTCTATGGCATCAAGCACATCGTCTTCGGTGACCTGTGGTCTCCACGTTCGTACAGCTTCAACGACAGCACTTCTGATGGGCGCTTGCTCATCTGTTCGCAATTCAGCGGCATCTTCTTCGCCTACCGTGATGCAATCACTTTCTGGAAGCAAATCTCTAAGCACCATCGCGACGATGGCTTGAACCGCGTAATCTGCAACAGTGACAGGTGAGCGGTCGTCTTTAGTGACTTCCTTGATGTATTCAAGATTCTGTTGAATGGCGCGTGATATTGAGCACGCGCTACAGACGGCTTGGATTGCTGCTGGGATGAGTCGATGTTGCTGTGTTTCTGTGGTTTGCTCTCTCATATGCTTCCCTTAATCGGCATAAAACGGGGTTTCAGACCATAAATCAAATGGGGTTCTCTTCGTTCTCAATTACGAAGTGTATGGGCATCATGTTCGTGGATGAGGAGATCACAAAAAAGCCCCGCACCACTTTGGTGCAGGGCTTTCAATGAATGCAAAATTCGTTACACAGTGAAGGTGGCTTTGTACTCGCCAATCGCTGTGTTGAACTCGTCTTCAAGACCTTTGAAGGACTTGGATTCAACGAGTTTATCTTTGGTTGCTTTCGCTGAACTGTTCATGTATTCAAGAAGACCTTCTTCAAATGCGTGAACATGTTCAATGTCGATGTCATCAAGGAAACCCTTTGATGCAGCGTAAATTGAAATCGCTTGGTCAATCGCTTTGTACGGCGTGTACTGACCTTGTTTCAAGAGTTCAACGAGTCGAGCACCACGGTCGAGTTGTTGTTGACTCGCCGCGTCAAGTTCCGTACCAAGTTGAGCAAATGCTTCAAGTTCGCGGTATGCAGCGAGGTCGAGTCGCAGTGAACCCGCAACTTCTTTCATCGCTTTAATCTGAGCGTTACCACCCACACGCGATACGGAGATACCCACGTTAATCGCAGGGCGGATACCAGCAGCGAAGAGTTCTGGCTGCAAGTAAATCTGGCCGTCAGTAATTGAAATCACGTTTGTTGGGATGTACGCTGAAACGTCACCTTCTTGCGTTTCGATGATTGGTAGAGCAGTGAGTGAACCGCCACCATTTTCATCGGAGAGTTTCGTAGCACGTTCAAGCAATCGACTGTGTAGGTAGAAGACGTCACCAGGGAATGCTTCACGTCCTGGAGGACGACGAAGAAGGAGTGACAACTGTCTGTACGCAGTCGCTTGTTTTGAAAGGTCATCGTAGATGCAGAGTGCGTGTTTCGGTGTTTTACCGTTTTTGCCTTCCCACATGAAGTACTCACCCATTGCACATCCTGCATATGGAGCGATGTACTGAAGGGGAGCAGCAGTGGATGAACCCGCAACAACGACGATGGTGTATTCCATAGCGCCTTGTTTCTTGAGGGTGTCGATCACAGCAGCAACTGTGGAGTCTTTTTGTCCCACTGCAACATAGATACAGACGACTGCTTCATCAGTACCCCAGTATTGTTTCTGGTTAATGATAGTGTCGAGTGCGACTGCAGTTTTGCCTGTTTTACGGTCACCAATGATGAGTTCGCGTTGACCGCGACCAATTGGAATCATGGAGTCAACCGCTTTGATACCGGTTTGCATTGGCTCAGTCACTGGCTGACGAGCAGCGATGCCAGGAGCAACAATGTCTAGTTTCGCAGTGCTTGATGCGTTGATTGGTGGACCACCGTCAACTGGGTTACCGAGTGGATCAACAACACGTCCGAGCATTTCAGGACCTGTTGGAACTTCAAGAAGGCGGTTTGTTGTGCGGACAGTGTTACCTTCTTCAACTGAGAGGTAATCACCGTAAATCACAGCACCAACGGTGTCTTCTTCAAGATTCATGGCCTGTCCCATGACAACGCCATCTTTAGTTTCGAATTCAAGGAGTTCACCTGCCATGCAGTTTGAAAGTCCATAAATACGAGCGATACCGTCACCAACTTCGACCACTTGGCCGACTTCTGAAATCTCAAGTTCGCTTGTGAACTGTTCAATTTCTTGCTTGATGACTGATGTAATTTCGTCTGTTTTAATCTTCACTTTGTTTCTCGCCTACAAAAAAGGAGTTCGAGTTAGTTTGTTTCTTCCATATAAGACTCAATTCTTTCACGAATGGCTTTTGAGCCGCCCGTTTGAATCTTGTCTGAAATACGACGGAGTTTGGTCTGTACTGAACCATCGATGAGCTGATCACCAATTCGCAATTTAAGTCCGCCAATCATTGCCTCATCAATGTAAGGGTGGATGACGGGCTCTTTGCCGAGTTTCGCTGAAATGCTATCTTTAATCGTTTGAATCGAAGCAGCGTCAATTGCAGTTGGTGTGAAGACATCAACTTCAATCTTGCCAAACGCTTCTTGCACGAGCTGGTCGTACGCTTTAGCGATTGATTCAAAACTGTTAAGACGGCCCTTGCTGTTGAGCACAAGCAAGAATCGAAGTGTCAAATCTGACACCCTGCTGCTGAACATCGTTTTGAGTGATGCGTCGCGACTTGCTTCATCAATGACAGGAGATGAGAAAAACAGACCAAGTGCTTTTTCAGTTGCGATGAGTTCGACGAGTTGTTCGAGTTCATCTGCAATTTCAAGCACAATGTCATTACCACCATGCTCAGTTGCTAACTCAAACATGCTTTTTGCATAAACTGATGCGACTGGTGTGACTTGAGCGTCTGAAGTTTTACTCACGAGTTTGTTCCTGACATTTCTGCAAGCGATTCATTGACAAGTTGTTGTTGATCACTTTCGGAAATCTCACGTTGTAAGATTTTTCCAGCGATCGCAACAGCTAAGGTGCTCGCTTCTGCGTGAAGCTCACCAATCGCTGCCTTCTTTGCTGATTCGATATCAGAAGCAGCAGCGGTTTTGAGCTCAGCGAGTTCGCGAGCGTTGTTTGAGCGGAGTTCTTCGGCAGCCGCTTTCGCGTCTTGCCGAGCTTTGGCAATCATTTCACCAGCTTCAGCACGAGCCTTTTTGAGTTCTTCCTCATATTGAGTGAGCGCTTCTTTTGCTTGCTTGCGCGCTTCTTCAGCGGCTTCAAGGTCATCTCTAAGTTTTTGTTCTCGTTGTTCAAGTCCACCCACAATGTGTGGCCAAACAAATTTTGATGCAAGTACAAAGAAGATGATGAACACAACGATGGTTGTGCCAAGTGTCAAAAGTTGCACATCTACTGGGGAGTCAGAAGCAATGAACATATTCATTGGTAAAGGTCCTTCCATTGGTGAATGTTGATTAAAAACTAGGGGAGTCCGAAGACTCCCCTAGGGGATAAATCAACTTAGAGAGTGCCGAGCAGGCCTACAACGACTGCGAACAGTGCAACACCTTCAACAAGTGCAGCAGTAATAATCATGTTTGTACCAATTGAGCCAGCCATTTCTGGTTGACGTGCAATTGATTCAACAGCACTTCCGCCAATACGTCCAATGCCAAGACCAGCACCAACAGCACCGAGACCAGCAGCAAGACCGCCACCGATTCCACCACCTGCAGCAGCAGCGCCTTCAGCGCCTTCAGCAGCTTCTGGAGCAGCAAGAGCAGCGTTAACATCGAACATCATGAGAGCCATTGTGGCTAGAGCAGTGAAAGCAATAAGCTTTTTCATAGGGAAAATCCTATTCGTCTACAAGACTTAATTGCAGTGCCGTGGGAGCAATGCAGTGATTTATATTTCAAGGTCCATCCCACGTGGACCAGCGTTTAGTGTGCCGCCTCGGCATGTCCATGTTCATCATCATGGTGCGACATCTGACCGATGAAGACCGTGGTTAAGAACATGAAGATAAATGCCTGCAAAAAGGCGACGAACAATTCTAAGAAACTAATGCAAACGGCTGCAATTGTTGAAATCAATTCAACACCGCCTGTGAGGACCCAGTTGCCAGTTGCTTTGAACGCAAGCATACCGAACATCATGAGGACCGCGAGCATTGTGTGACCAGCGACCATGTTTGCAAACAAACGGATGGCAAGTGCTGCTGGCTTAATGAAAATCCCCATCAACTCGATTGGGAGCATAATGGGTAGCAAGTAGAGAGGTGCACCACCAGTTAAGTGGTGTGCCCATCCGCCAAGACCAAGTGATTTAAATGCGTGTATTTGGATGACAATGAAGGAAACAATGCCAAGACCAAGCGTGACGCCCAAGTTACTCGTTGCTGTACCGCCAAAGACAGCCCAATCAACTTCACTGCCCCAACCCAACTTTGCAGTGGTGACTTGCATGTCCATAAATGGAATCATGCCAAGTAAGTTGCACGTCAAGATAAAGAAGAAGAGGGAGAGCAGGTATGGAAGAAACTTAGCAGTTTCATGTCCGAGGACGGGTTTAATGACGTTATCTCGCATGTAAAGCGATATGACTTCAATAACGGATGACAATTTGCCAGAAGTCAGGTATCTGTCAGTACCTTCCTCTTCGCGGCCAATCGCGATGTTGCGTGCTGCAATTCTCAGCACGATGAACGCGACGATTGCTGCAATGAGAAGGGAAACCATGTGAATCGTGATCGCTGGTTTACCAAACAACGTAATGTGTTCAGCTCCTGACACTGGTCTGTCTAGGATGTGGTGAATTGGGTTGTCTGCAGCTATAAATGGAATCATGATTCTCTGTTTATTCTGGGTTATGTTGAGTGAATGCAGTTAGATATTGAGCGATGATTTTAGTTTCAAAAACAAGTAATAAAATGGCATTCAAAAGGAACGAAAATAAGAGAGGACGAACCTCAAATCGAGCCACGTAGTATAGCAAGGAAGACGCCCCAAGTGCAGCAAAGAATCGAACAAACGAGGTCACAGACCATAAAGTTGCGAGGGTCGCAATAGGTCGTTTTTTACGCGGTGAAAACAGGGTTAAAAGCGTCACTGAAACGATAAAAATGACGCCAGATTCAAGGAGTCCAGCGTTGGTGATTTCAGCGTCCATTTTGAGGAGTTTTGTACCGCCAAACCACGTGAGCCCAGCGAGGGCGCAGGCGCAAAATTGGGCAAC
>JAKVBR010000101.1 GCA_022447165.1 Phycisphaerales bacterium
ATGATATTGCAAAGCCCTTCGAGTAAGTCTTCTATGTTCGTTGCTTCTATGCTGACTTCCATTCGACCTGCTTCAATCTTCGCAAGATCAAGAAGTTCATTAATCATGCCAAGCAGTGAATGGCCACTTGTGAGAATGTTTTTGAGATACCGGAGTCGCTTTGCTTTTCCTTCCTCATCATCAATTGGCATGCTCTCAAGAAGTTCAGCAAAACCAATGATTGAGTTCAACGGCGTTCGGAGTTCATGACTCACATTTGCAAGAAACTCATTTTTTAATCGACCCGATTCAAACAGGCCAACATTGACCTCAGCAAGCTCTTCAACTTTGAGATCGAGTGATTCATTAATTTTCTCAAGCGCTTTTTGGTCCTGCTCCATTCGGTTGAGCATTTCATTAAACGCAACCGCAAGTTCTTCAAACTCATCCCCTGTCTCGACCGTCGAGCGCGCTGTCAAATCGCCTTGCTGAACTCGCTCTGAGACTCTTCTGAGTTTTCTAACTGGTGAGAAAATAAGACGCTTCAGCAAGAAGAAGAATAACAGTGCTGCAAGCATGCTTGCAATGACTCCAGAAATGATGATCCATGTCCGGCTGAGTCCGAGTTGGTCACGAGCAAATGTCGTATTCCGGCGAACAACGAGCATCGCTTCGGTTGGGTTTGATAGCGATGGGTCTAGGATGCCAGAACCAAAATCAGTCACACCACTTCTTCTTATTGATGCTATTTCAGCTTTTGTAATCGCCCGAGCATACAAAAAGAAATTATGCTCATCTCGGTCATAGCCATCATAAAACTCATTCGATTGCGTGTCTTCATTGAGGAAAAACTCTTTCGCTCTTTCAACAAATGAATCGCCATTGCCAATCTCATCAACCCACACTAAATCGATGCGTACGCCTTCATCTTCAAAGCCGTCTGACTCAAACATAGAGTTCAGCCACAAATCAGCAAGTTGTCTCGCAACTTCAAGTTGATAATCTTGAACGAGCGCAGATGAACGCTGCCATGGAACAGACAGTGTCCCCGCAATAATGAGCACAATGGCTGCGCCAAAAATTGCTAGACACTTGTTTACTAAACTGACGCGCGTTTTCATACCGTTCACAAGATAACGACTGTTATGTCTCGCTTGGTTTAGTCCAAGCCCAATGTTTTGATTTATTCAGTGCTCCGGAGGCCTGTTTAACACATCGAACACAGATTGTTGCAATGGGCTCATATGCGCCCTGCCAACCATTTTCATCTCGATGCTCTAAGCACATTCTGCATTGGTCTTCGGTTTCAACTTTATCTTTTTGATTGACCGCCAACTCATAAGCAACGGTCAAACATTTTCCACAGATGATACTTCCTTGGTGACCTTCCACGCATGGCGTGTCGTTTGCCCATGCAGGCGTTCCGCAGAAATCACAGAGGATATCATCCGGCGTTACATTGTCGGGATTCATTCCTTTTCGATGCATGTGTCAATCCTTTGCAAAGTCGTCGCGTAAAATGGACGGGCCTCTCTTTTATACTTGCGTTCGAAGTTTGAGCCAACAAGTTCATGTTCATCTGCAGAAGCAACAGGCGTAAACGGTTTCATTGCAAACAAATGATTGTTTCTTTCAAAGTGTTCTAGATCCCATTCCCAAAGTGATTCGTGGTCAGTGACGATGTGAACAAGTCCACCATCTTTTAGTACGCGGTGGAACTCAGCAAGAGTAGCGTCTTGAATGACGCGGCGTTTGTGGTGCCTCTTCTTTGGCCATGGATCACTGAAATAGAGATGGATGACATCCGCAACCGAACTGACACACCAGTGTTTTAAAAACTCCGTTGCATCACCATTCATGATTTTGATGTTGGTGGCGTGGTGTCTACGGATTCGGTCTGCTGCGTAACGGTAAAACTCTTGAGCCCATTCAAATCCAAGATAGTTTGTCTCGGAGTGAATTGTGCCTTCTTGGATGAGGAACGTTCCTTTGCCTGAACCAATTTCAATATGGAATGGCAATGCTTGATCAACAAACCACTGTCTTGGGTCGATGCGTCCTTCTTCTGGTGAAGGCAACGTATGTTGATTGATGCCAACATCACCAACATCAAGGGTTTTGCCGCGTGAGAGTCCAAAACTCATGTATGCACCCCAGTAATCGTTGATTGCGATGCCGCCGCTGCATCTGCTGCGAGTTTTGCATGTGCTGGCATCTGTGAAGAACTGCCTCTCAGGGATGCTAGGTTTGGCGTACGCGTCCCCTTGCCTTTGAGTTCGTTAAACCAAACTTGGCTACCGGTTGTTGGTTCTAGACAATAGGTGTAGCCCTGAACCGAAACAATAATCCGATCGCCATCGACTAAGATTGCTGGGAAACCACTGCCCTGGGGCGCTTTCCAATCCCAGACAATGTCGCCTGTGTAACGATCAAGCGCAATGACTTGTTTGTTGAATCCTACAAACACCAAATCGCCGAGTGTCACTTCACTCTTCAGTGACATCTTGAATCCAATCGGTCATTACAGTCAGCGCTGACTCATCGAATGTTGTTTCAATGGAGTAGTACTCATCTGGGGCACCAGTTTCTGCTGGCTGAAACAAATGGTTCAGCCCCTCAAATTCAATCACAGTGACATCACGCATCGCGTTGTTCATGACTCCTTCGATGAGGGATAAGTTTTCACTGCATGGAACTTGCAAATCGAGTGTTCCATTCATTGCGAGAACTGGGCACTCAACTTGGGCAAGTGTTATGAGGGGTTCATGGGCGAGGAAGTAGCGAAGCCAAGGCGAAGTCATCTCTGCAAGAACCGCCGCTCTGTCTTCGTCGGAAAACTCTTCGAGTGGTTGTCCATTCTGCTCTCCAGCAATTTGTAGAAGTTCGTCGATGTGTTCACTGAGTTCTTCATCACTTGCACCTTGAACAACTAGTTCAAACACGTTGAGTGATGCATTCACTTGTCGTTCGATGAGTTCTTCCGAAGAACCACTTGCTCTTAAGATCAGCGCTTGTTGAAGAGGGAGCAACTCAACACCTGGCATTCCTGGTCCAGCAAGCATGACGATGAATGCAATGTCTTGATCTTCTACTGCAACCATCGGAGCGATAAGCCCGCCTTCACTGTGTCCAATCAGCCCAACCCGCCGGTCATCAATCTCAGGGTGCATTTTCGCTGCTGCTACCATGACTTCTGTGTCTTCTGCATTGGTGGCTGTTGTAATGAATGCAAGGTCTTGTGGCCTTTTCATCTCGGAACCACCGACGCCTCTATCGTCGTACCTGAGCACTGCGATGCCATTGCGTGTGAGCCAATCTGCGATAACTAAGAATGGTTTATGCCCAAAGACGGATTCGTCTCTGTCTTGTTGACCTGATCCTGAAATGAGAATAGCACAAGGGAATGGGCCTTCACCCTTAGGGACAGTAAGCGTGCCTGCAAGAACGTGCGTCTCATCAGGATGCATTGAGACGATTTCTCGTGTTTCGTATGGATACGGCTCATGAGGAAGTTGAGGCCGATTTACTTCAGGCTTTGCATCAACCTTTTCAAGTTTAATTGTTGTTTCGAAAGCACCTTGCTGCATTTCAGCAACAAGTTGGTCCCTGCCATCGAAGTTTGGGATTGTAAACTTCAACCCTGCTTCTTCGAGGGATGCAATGAGTTCGCCATCTTTCCCAAATGTTGTATTGAGTGGAGCATCCTGAACCATTTGTTCAGGAATCGTCATCAATGTTTGCAGGCCATCTTCTTGATCCACAAATGTGAATGTAATTTCTAAACCTCCCATTCCAGGAATCTGAATCTCACCTGTGTAGATCGCTGTATCTTGCGATTCATTTGTTGGTGTTGGAATTGAAATTGTTTGTGCTACTGATAAAGCACTTACGCAAATTGTGCATGTAAAAAACAGAAGCAATACTGATGTGATGCTTCGCTTAACTTTATTCATTGCGTTTCCTCTCTTCAAGAAGATGACGGGTCAGGTAGGTCGACGACCTTCGCTTCTGCCCATAAATCTTCTAAATCATAATATGCTCTGCGTTGTGGTTCAAACAGGTGAACAACAACGGAGATAAAGTCAACCACTATCCACGTTGCAGAAGTGTCAATGCTCGTTCTGAAAGCAGGAAAATCCTTTTCCTTGCCGAGCGTGCCAATCTCATCTGCAACTGATTTCATCTGCCGATCTGAGGTGCCTGTTGCAATAAGCACAAAATCACAAACTTGGCTTAAGCCTGTGACATCTAAAAGCATGACATCTTCACAATGCCTGTCTTTTAATAAACGCCCCGCTTCAGCAGCAAATGCTGCTGAAGCGGGCGTTGAAATTTCAGAATGAGATTTTGCCATTTAGAGTCCGAGTGCACCAGCTACAACTGGTCCAAAGTTCACGACTAGACCTGCAAACACAACTGATACGATTGCGATCAATTTAATCAGAATGTTGAGTGCTGGACCTGATGTGTCTTTGAATGGGTCACCTACTGTGTCGCCAACGACACCTGCTTTGTGAGCGTCTGAACCCTTACCACCAAAGTGATCTGCTTCAATGTACTTCTTAGCGTTATCCCAAGCACCACCTGCATTTGCCATGTAAATCGCAACTGCAAAACCGCTTGTAAGACCGCCAACAAGAAGACCCATAACACCGCCAATGCCCAAGATGAGGCCAACGATGATTGGCGCAGAAATCGCAAGGATCGCTGGTGCAACCATTTCTCGTTGTGCACTAGCAGTTGAGATGTTCACACACTCACCGTAGTTTGGATACTTAATGCCATCAACTTCAATTTGCTCTTTTGGCCAATTCATTGGATCAGCGATTTCATTGTCGCTCATACCGTTCTTCTTGAATGCATCTTTCATGACACCAAACTGACGACGGCATTCGTACATCATTTGGTAAGCCGCCCGGCCCACTGCGTTCATTGTCAACGCACAGAAGACGAATGCAAGCATAACGCCGAGGAACAATCCTCCAAGAACGCGTGGGTTCATGATTGTGACGTTGTAGAAGTTGAGTAGTTGTTTGATTTCAGCAGTCGCTGATGGAACAAGAGTGACATCTTCACCACTGAATGAAACTGTGTGATAGTTTTCATCAGCATCCCATTCAAATGTTGCGTCTGTTGCACCAGCCCATTCAAGGTCGTCGATTGTTGCTTGAGTAGCGTCTGAACCAAGAAGCACAGCGCCGAACACTTCGCCACCATGGTTGACAATGAATTCGCCATTTCCAAGGTACGCGACTGATTCTTCGCTATCTGCAACAAGTGCGATATTTTCATCGCTTGTGATTTTCTGATCAAGACTTGTTTGAACAACTGAAACATATGCCGCAAGAAGTGCAAGTGCAGTCAGTGCTGCTGAGCCAATTGCGAAGCCCTTACCAGTCGCTGCAGTTGTGTTACCAAGTGAGTCAAGCATGTCTGTTCGTTCACGGACGATTGGGTCTTGCCCAGTCATCTCAGCGTTACCACCAGCGTTGTCAGCGATTGGGCCATACGCGTCAGTTGCGAGCGTGATGCCGAGCGTGCTGAGCATGCCAACGGCTGCAATGCCTACACCGTAGAGTCCAAGAAGGAATGATTCATTACCACCTGCGAATGTAAAGGAAGCAATAATTGCAACAACGATAACCACAAGTGGTGCCCATGTTGATTTCATACCTTCAGCAATACCAGCGATGATGACTGTTGCAGAGCCAGTTTGTGCTTGTTCAGCAATGCCTTGTGTTGGTTTATGTTCATAGGATGTGTAGTATTCCGTTGCGTATGCAATGACTAGACCTGAGATGAGACCAGTAACAATTGCAAGCCACATTCCAAGCCAACTGACGCCAGTACCTTCAAGACCTTGGAAGAGGTACCAGAAGAGACCTGCACAGAGTGCGGTGATGAGGAATGAAGCAACATAGACGCCTTTGTGAAGACCTTTAAGGAGTTCACTGAATGATGCGTTTTCTTTTGCTCTCACGACAAATACACCAACGAGGGAGCAGAAGATGCCAAGGCCAGCGAGCGCCATTGGTGCGATTGCTAAACGAATACCCGCTTCATCTGAACCGAGTGCCATTGCTGCAGCAGCACCGAGTGCCATTGTTGCAAGAATTGAACCGTAGTAACTTTCGTAAAGGTCAGCACCCATGCCAGCAACGTCACCAACGTTGTCACCAACGTTATCTGCGATTGTTGCTGGGTTGCGTGGGTCATCTTCAGGAATACCTGCTTCAACCTTACCAACAAGGTCAGCACCAACGTCAGCAGCTTTTGTGTAAACACCACCACCAACACGAGCGAAGAGTGCTTGCGTTGAAGCACCCATGCCGAATGTCAGCATGATTGAAGTGATTTCTACGAGTT
>JAKVBR010000102.1 GCA_022447165.1 Phycisphaerales bacterium
GATTTCAATGCAAATTGGTGATCAAATGGAACAAATACAAAGCACAATGAAATTATATTCTGAATGCTTTGGCGAAAAGCTTATCTATAAATCCAGTGAAATAGTTTCAGGCGAAACTGTTGAAACTTTAATTGCAATCGAATGTATAAATGATAAGCAGTTAAATAATTTATTGACAATGATGTTGCCCACTATAGGTGCTGAACCAATTGATTTTTTAGGATATCAAACTTATTACATGGACTTTTCTGACAGTATGCCTTTTATGATGCCTTCTGCAATTGACCTTTCTATGACTATGGCATCTGCTGGAGGTTATCTTTACATAGGAAACACATCTATGGTTCAACAAGCATTACGATCAGTAGCTAATCCAAAAGAGGAATATGGTGATTTAGCTTCAAATAATGCTGTACTAAATGCTGTATCTAAAGATCTTTCTGGATGGGGGTATGGCCAAGTTGTTAAATCAATGGAAATACAAATGAAACTCGATAATCAAATGAGTGAGGCGATGTTTGATGATATGGAAATATTTGATCCAGAGATGGCTGCTGAATTCAGAAAAGAATATGAGGAAACACAAAAGTCTTCTAAGCAATTTTTTAATGTTATGAAAAACTTTATGAATTCTATGTCTTGGCAGTTAGATATTGAAGAAGACGGATTTGTTTCAAAAGTTTACATGTCAAATTAATTCCAACCTATTTGAAAAAATAGTGCTGTAAAGAGCAAGTCGGCAATGACAATGCTAACAACTGTTTGGACAACTGTATCTGTTGTAGCCTTGCCTACGCCTGCTGCGCCACCGGTCACTTTAAAACCGTTGTAGCATGCTATTGATGCGAGAATAACCCCGAACACAGCTGCTTTCAACAAGCCCGTCAGAAAGTCAGGCAGGGCGACTTGCTGTAACGTGTTCGCTTTGTATAGAGCAAACGGAACTTCAAGAATCTCAACTGACACAATTGCTGCGGTACCAATTGCAACAACGTCGCCAATGATGGTAAGCAAAATGAGACTGAGCACTGTTGCAATGACCCTTGGCACTGCTAGAAAGCGAATTGGGTTAAGGGCTTGCGCTTCAAGCGCTTCAATTTCTTCCCCAACGACCATTGTGCCTAATTCAGCAGCAATCGCTGCTCCAGCAAAACCAGTTAATACGATTGCCGAAATGAGTGGACCTAACTCCCTAAGAACCGCAACTCCTACAATGTTTGCAATTTTGTCTGTTTGCCCAAATGTGTCTAATGGTGGTGCCATTTGAAACGCAAGAATTAAACCAATACAACCACAGACAAGACAAACAATACCCACAGAACGCACACCAATCCTTACAACTTCTGCAACCGTTGCTGCCTTACTGAATCTCACCTGCCTAAGTACTATGGACTTTATCAGCCAGCAAAACACGTCAAACAGTAACCCCGTCACTCCTCCAACAAACTCAAACACTCTATTCCATAACTCTCCCCAATGTTCAAACAATATGAGGATAACATTATTGGTTGATTGATCCGGTTTATGACTCAAGGGCTAACTCTCTATTAGGGTATATGTCAAAGATTTGATCGAGTTTGGATAACTGGATTACTGCTTCAACACTATGAGTCAATGAACAGAGCTTGAGTTCTTTGCCTACGGTTCTTGCAAGTTGCAAACCTTCAATGAGTGTCGCTACACCTGAAGAATCCATGTATTTAACATGTGACAGATCAATCAAAATAGATTCGCTATCTGAATCCAAGGACGTTTTTATAACACATCGTAATTGAGTAGATTGACTTAAATCGACATCGCCCACTGGCGTGATTACTGAAGTTGAGTTTACCAATTCAGTTTCAATCTGTAATTTATTTTCTGACATGTTTTTGTTCTTTCTATATGAGTGTACCAACAACTCAATCTTGTTTTTGTTTCACGACATCTAACCGCATCCCATTATCCGAATGCGACCAAGTCGCTTCATCCATGATTGTCGTGATCAGATGAACGCCTAATCCGCCGGGTCTCAACTCATCTAAATCTCTCGATTGAATAGCGTCTAATGGCACTTTTTCTCCTTCGTCAAGAATCGTCATTTGAACCATTGGTTTGGGGTCGGCTTTAGAGTTAAACTCGAACTCAATAACCCCATCAGCATTGCCTTTGTATCCATGGCGGTAGATGTTGCAAAGGGCTTCATCTATTGCAAGAGAAACCTGGCTCGCATCTTGATCGCTAAAGCCTACATCTTTCGTTGCTGTCAGCACTAGGTTTCGGATCGTTTTAAACCAACTTGGGTTGGCCGGAAATGATATTTTGAAATAGGGATTCATAAGTAGTCTGAAGAATTGTCATTTTCATGGTAACCTGCTCATCTTTCTCATGAGTGATACACACACCAAAAGTGGACCAGAAACTGTCCTCATTATCGACTTTGGCAGCCAATACGCTCAACTCATCGCGAGAAGAGTCCGCGAAGCGGGTGCTTTTAGCTTATTAGTATCCCCCAAAACCCCCATTGATGAGTTTAGAACACACAATTTAGTCGGCATTATCCTTTCTGGAGGTCCGAGTAGCGTCAATGAAGAAGGGGCTCCAAAATGCTCTGAGGAGATATTCACCCTTGGCGTTCCTGTACTTGGTATTTGCTACGGGATGCAACTTGCCTGCTCATTCCTAGGCGGCAAGGTAGAAGGGGCACATGCCAGAGAATATGGCCGGTCATCTCTACAAGTCAAGTCTAATGAAGGACTCTTCAGAGGCATCCCGACTGACACGGCAGTATGGATGAGCCATGGCGACCAAGTAGAAGCACTTGATGATTCATTTGAGGTATTAGCAACCACCTCAACCTGCCCAATGGCAGCAGTTGTCCATAAAACAATCCCATTCTACGGAGTCCAGTTTCATCCGGAAGTAACCCACACTGTTAAGAAACTTCTTGTATGAAATCTGCATGATTAAAGGCACATGGCGCATGTCTGATTTCATGGAACAACAATGCAAACACATACGAGAAATCGTAGGTGATAAACAAGTTCTTTGCGGATTGAGTGGTGGCGTTGACTCCTCAGTAGTGGCCGCTCTCATCCACAAAGCAATAGGACACCAACTCGTCTGCGTTTTTGTTGACAACGGACTTCTGAGGAAGAATGAGCGTGATTTTGTAGAAACAACATTCAGAGATCATTTTGATATTGATCTTCGAGTTGTTGACGCAATTGATGCATTTTTAACTGAATTAGATGGTGTCACTGAACCACAACTCAAACGCACAAAAATAGGCCATCAGTTTATTGATGTCTTTAAAGATGCTGCCTCGGATATCGAAATAGAATCGGGCGCTGGATTTGAGTTTCTAGCTCAAGGCACCTTGTATCCTGATGTCATTGAATCAGGTCATGGGTATTCCGGAGAAGCAGCAAACATCAAACTTCATCACAATGTTGGTGGTTTACCTGATGATTTAGGGTTTGAACTTATTGAGCCACTCAGAGACCTCTTTAAAGACGAAGTCCGTAAACTTGGCGAAGTCCTCGGTCTTCCTGATGGCATCATTTGGCGCCATCCATTTCCAGGTCCTGGTCTCGCAGTCCGCTGCCTAGGCGAGATAACACATGACAAACTTGAGATTCTTCGCGACTGCGACGAAATCCTTCTTGAAGAAATCGTTGCAGCAAATTTGTATAGACATACAGACCAAGTATTTGCCGTCCTTCTACCCGTCCAATCTGTAGGTGTCATGGGAGATGGAAGAACATATGAATCAGTTGTCGCAATTAGAGCAGTTGAAACTCAAGATTTTATGACTGCCGACTGGGCACGTATTCCATATGATGTTCTCGCTACAGTCAGTAACCGCATGATTAATGAGGTAAGAGGCGTTAATAGAGTGGTTTACGACATTAGTTCTAAACCGCCAGCCACCATTGAGTGGGAATAATCATTCATCAATCTCAGCAAAGATCATTCTTCCTGCTGAGGTTTGTAGAGAATTCGTCACTTTGACTGTCACGACTTTGCCAACGGCAGTCCCACCATTTTCAACCACGACCATCGTGCCATCCTGCAAGTAACCGACCCCTTGAGCATCTGACTCGCCATGTTTAACGATTTCAAGTTCCATATGCGCCCCAGGAATTGCCTGAGTTTTAACAGCAGTCGAGAGGTCATTTAGGTTCAGTACAGTAATCCCTTCAATTTGCCCTACTTTTTGTAAATTTGAATCAGTGGTTAGTACTCGATAACCACTGACTCTTGCGAGTTCGATAAGCGAACGATCTACACTCGTGCCAGTTCCTTCCATTGAATCAATTGACACATCCAAATGAGGTGAGTGTTGTAAGTTTGAAAGAATATTGAGGCCTCGTCTGCCCCGAGATCGCTTTAACTTATCTCCAGAATCTGACAACCGATGTAATTCATCAATCACAAATTGAGGAATGATGATTGGAGAATCTAAAAATCGTGCTGAGGACAACTTTTCAATCCGTCCATCAATCAAAATAGATGTGTCTACTAACAAGGGGCGTATCCCGCGGACTTGTCTCGCGAACTCCACATAGGGGAGGACAAGCCGTAAATTATCTTTCGTCGTAAAAACAATACTGATCGAGAAATAGCAGAGGGTGATGCCTGTCACGAGTTTTAAAAGGGTGAGATATTGCAACGCGGTGTCACCTTTTTTTAATCCCCATGAATCGCCAATCAGATCGATAAGGAGACTGACTGCCAACGCTGCAAACAAACCCGCAACGAGACCCATGTAGACGCCTAAAACGGCTGAGAGGCGCTTATTGGGCGTCAGGATGTCAATGATGAGCACGATTGCGGCAAACGCGACCGTTGAAATCAGTGGTCCAAGGTGATTCCCAATCACTTCATCTAGGGGTTGATTGACCGCATTGATGCCAGCAATGAATGGAAGAATTGCAGCAGCAAACATAAAAGCGATGAACAAAAGGCGAATTGTGAGAATCACAAGTCGCTTCGTTGTCTTCTCACGCATTTGTTCCAGTTCTAACTGTGAGGGTTCTGGATTTCTTTTGTAATCGCTCATGAGTTGAAGTGTACACTTACATAGCGTTTTTTTCTATTTGTATGTACAATTTGTAATGAAAGTGCATTGAAGGACGGTCGGCCTCATCGTCGAACGTCCTGCGAACCTGGTCAGGGCCTGACGGCAGCAGCCATAAGTGGTGTCGCTCGGGCTTTGGGTACCCGGCCGTCCTTCACTGCATTAAGTTTCTAGCCAGGAGTTTCAATTGTCATATACCGTACTTGCAAGACGATATCGATCAACGAGTTTTGATGATGTTATTGGCCAAGAGGCAATTGCAACTACTCTTAAAAATGCAATTGCTACGGACCGCACTGCACATGCTTATCTCTTTACCGGCACTAGGGGAGTAGGCAAAACCTCTATGGCTAGGATTTTCGCGAGAGCCCTCAATTCGAGTGATGCACTCAAACAAAATAATGATATTGCAGAATCTATTCTTAAAGGAAATGATTTAGATGTCATTGAAATTGACGGCGCTTCAAATCGAGGTGTGCAAGAAGCGCGTGACTTGATCGCTTCAGCAGGTCTTGCGCCAACAAGATGTCCCTACAGAATTTATATTATTGACGAAGTTCATATGCTTACCGCACCGGCATTCAACGCACTTCTTAAAACGATGGAAGAGCCACCTTCACATGTTAAATTCATTTTATGCACAACTGAGCCACACAAAGTTCCAGCAACGATCCAAAGTCGATGTCAGCGATTTGATTTTAAATCAATCCCTACAGCTGAAATTGCTCAGCATCTCGAGTGGATTCTTGGACAAGAGAATGTAAAAGTTAATGAGGAATCAGTTAGATTCATCGCGCGACTTGGTAACGGCTCAATGCGTGATGCGCTTTCATTACTTGATAGAGTCATTTCAACAGGCGAATTATCGATCGGCCCAGCAGAACTCGATGCCATCCTTGGCATCCCATCATACGCCCACTTGCATTCTCTATGCACTTCGATTGCAGATGGAAAACTGAAGGATGCCTTCGAATCAACTTCAAATTTAGTCGAACAAGGCACTTCTCTAGAACAGGTCCTTGCATCGATTGCAACAAACTTGAGGAATGCACTTATCGCCTCAACGTGCGGAAGTGATACGCATTTGCTTGACATTTCAGATATCGAACATGAAACATGCGGCGCCCTTTCAAGCAGCTATTCGCCTTCCACACTGACATACATGATTGCATTGTGTGATGCCTCGTCAAGGCAAGTTAGGCGAGGAGGAACCGGTAGGGC
>JAKVBR010000103.1 GCA_022447165.1 Phycisphaerales bacterium
AGTTACTCTACCGCCTCTTCCCTGAGAGGAACCGCCTTGTAGAAGAATTGCTGTATTTAAGAGCTCAGAATGCTGGTGGTATCTCAAATCCAGTCGACTTCTTAACCATACCTGGTATCGAACCATCCATGGTTCAGTTCTTAACTGGTCTCTTTGACACAAAAAGCAATGTCTACACAATATCTAGCCTCGGAAAAGCCGAAGGAAGTGGTATAGAACAGGAAATAATCGCAATCGTCGACCGTTCGACCATCCCTGTGACGATATTGGAATACAGAGAGCAATGAATAACCCTTCTAACAATGTAACGAGCGAATCGACGATTTTGCTGACGCACCGTGTTGGCGATGGATGGCGTTGCATGCTCGTCAAACAGAATGGTGGTATTCCTTCAATAATCGAAACTGCAGAAGTCAACCAAGATGAGTCTCTCGAATCGCTCATTGAGAGTCATGATCCCGATCAAATTTTTACGGTTCTTTCTGGCGCACAATCAGTTTGCAGAACAACAACCCTTCCAGATGTGGATCAAGATCAGATTGTAGAAGCACTGAGACTTCAAGCTGAAGCCCGGTTCTTAGGCACAACACCGAACCATAGAAGAGTCATGGCTCCACTCGATAGCGCAATTGGTGAAACAAATCGAGTTGGGCTTATCATTGCATGGCCTGAAAAACAAAGCGTTGCCGTACCCACATGCCTAGAAGACGCACATTTTGTTCCTGACACCGTTGCACTAGCTGCCCTTCTCGATGGTATCAGACCTACTGAACCAATGCTCATAGCTAACCCTCTCGATGGATCTGTATCACTTGCAATCTCCCATGCAAATGGCGCTGCAATTAGAGCAACAAAAGAAGATAACTCTTCAATTGATACTTTTAAGTCAGGTCTTTTAAGTATTACTCGTGAAACTGCAGAAATCCATAATCACTCTGCATCATTTGTTGATGGTCTCATTAGTGCACTCAATGCAAAGTTATCTTCCTTTACTTCAGACAACCCAATCGTCATTTTGCCAGAGATTATCACCGAGCATGCTGGAACATCACTTGCTTGTTGCGAATCCTCTGATGATTGGTGGAAGTCGTGGGGTATTCTTGTTGGCTGCGCAATTGCAGCAACCGGCTCACTCGAGTCATTAACAACCCTCAAACTCGCTGCTCCCGAAATCAACCCAACTTTTAGTGAGAAAGTTACTCAAAGTTTAGACTCCCCTAAACTTTCAAAGCAGCTTGTGACTGCTGCTGTTTTGTGCATTGTGTTCGGTCCTGCCCTGCTTTCTGGTCTGAGACTTGGATTACTTGACATGCTCAATCCAAACATTAGCGAACAATACGCCCTCAAGATTGAATCGAAACAAGAACAAATCGTTTACAAAGAACTTGAAAAGTCAGCATGGCCGATGTCAAAACTCATTGCTGATGTCACGAACCACACGCCAGTTGGGATTGACCTTGAGAGCGTCCGCATAGATATTGGTGAACCAATTTCAGTAAGAGGCAGAGCGCTCAGTGCAGACGGCAAGAGTGCTGCTGAACTCATTGCAAAGTATCAAGAGTCACTTCAGCAAACTGGGATATTCAAAGATGTACAGTTTTCATATGACACCGCGGGAACATATGGCGACCGAGACTTTGACTTGTGGGCAACAGTGGCTGATCCATTGAGAAGACCTCGCTTAACACAAGATGATGATTTTGGCGTTTGGACGCTTGCGATGAGGCAAGATGGCATACAACCCGAGGAACTCGATCCAGCAGTTGATGTTGAAAGGGCAGGTAACGAAAGTTCTCCACTTGGGACGGCAAATGTGGGAGAAATCCCATCTAGCGACCCAATCCCGCATGCGGGCGATTCACGAAACGATATAGACAGACCTCGAAATCCTCGAAATGGCGCATCGAGCGATAATGGAACTGCTTCGCGTGGCGAAACACCCAATGCATCAGGTTCCCCGTCATCGCGCGTTCCAGAACCACTCACTATTGAACAAATTGGCAACATGAGTGCAGATGAAATTCGAATAGCGCTTAAGGATGTGACTGAAGGGCTAAACCATGTTGGCCGTGACGCTGAAGCAAAAGCAAGACTTCGCAGTGAAATGCGAATGCTGCTTGATCAGCTCAAGGAGGTACAGAATTGAGCCATCGTTTGAGTGATTTTCTAGACACCGTCTCAACATGGTCACGTGCCATGCAGTGGGCATTTTGGGCTGCTGTTTTAACAGTTGCGTTTCTCGTTTGGGATTCAACTGTGGCAGAGATTGGCGCAAACTGGTCCGCAAAAGCAGATTCCATTGAAAGTCAAATTGCTGAAATCAACAGACCAAACAACTTAACTTCAAGCGTCAAAAAAACCATTCGTTCGTTTGGTGATGTTGAACTGCCTAGAGAAAAATCAAATGGTGCAACAGCAATGACAGACGCTGTCCATGCCATTCTCAAATCAAATGCTGTCCGCAATGATGAATACACTCGAACCAAAAGTAGCAAGATGCGGTCGGGTTCGCTTCCTGGCATAGCAGGTGCTGGCAAAGTGATTGAACAAGTCATTGGTGACATTCGTTTTGAAGCAACACAAGAAAATGTACTTAAAGTCATCTCGCAACTCGAAAGCAGCCCTTGGATTGATGCAGTCTCTGATGTGCGATTGGCCAAACAAGATGGCCGTATGATTCGGGTGGACCTTGCTGTAGAAGCGTGGGTGGTCGCTTCATCGACAAGGAGAGGTGGAAGATGAATTCTATAGATTTCAAAGGCCCCCTCGGCATGAGCATTGCAGCAATCCTAGTGATTACAGTCTTTATCTGCCTTGTCATCGCAAACATTGCCTCTCCTCTCATGATGCAAAGTGAAGCGGTTAGCGTCTCAGATACGGATGCTCTTGTCGCTGAGTACAGCACCCTAGTCGCTGCAGACATCGCCAAGTTCAATGGTCGCTCTGCGTTCTTCAAGCCAATTCCAATCCCACGGGCGAGGCCTGAACCCAAAGACCCAGTCGTTTATACACCTCCCCCTCCGCCACCACCAGTCGAAACTGGCCCACCACCTGCACCTGCAACCTACCTTGGTCCGCCGATGATTGCACTGATTGGTGATGAAGCATGGTTTAGAGGGAGTGGAAGCGGTTTAGATTCAGTGATTCGCATCAAAGTTGGCCAAGAAAAAGAAGGCATCAAACTTGTCAGTACAGAAGAGCCTACGCGAGCAACTGTTGAGTACAGACGGGGTGAATATGAGATCGATTTGTTCACATACGAAGAGCCATTTTTTGAAGACGAAGCACCGACCTTGAGAGAGCCTGATTTCCTCGAAGAAGTCGCGCCATCTGTTTAACTGAATACGCTCTGAAAATCCAAAAAACTACCTTCAGCAGCACATGATTTCTACGCTGAATGACCGAATTCAGCCGATGTTAGTCCGATAGAGTTTTCTTGTTAAACCCTTCAGCATACAGAAATAATCACTGAAACTTGTCGTTAACCTAACCGAGCATCCAAAACCGGATGCAAGAGAAGGAAACCATCGTGAGAGATTCAATTTTGACACATTTAACAGCCTTTGCCGTGACCCTCGGACTTGTTGCAACTTCATTTGCTCAAAATCGTCCAACTCCTGAAACTGCTGAACCGCTCATCATCCCTGAAACGGAAGAACTTCTCGATGTGACTGAGAGCGTAGAAGTGGCTATTGCTGATCCAGTCGAAGTCGTTGGTGAAGAAACGTCAAGTGAGAACGAAGTTGCTGTAGAAGAAGAAACAGACTCAACAGATGATATTGAAGTCGTTACGGGATCCGACACGTCATCACTCATTCGCTGGCCAACGAATCGTGAGATTCCATCCGGTCTTGTCGTCCTTGCATTTGACGAGGTCTCCATTGACGAAACCCTCGGTTTCATCGCACAAACAACAGGTAAAGTCGTGATCCCTGTGAGCGCAAGCGCGCTACGTGCAAAGAAAATCACGCTCAGAAATGACACGCCTGTCAATCGTTCTGTCGCACTCGACCTTCTCTTCCAAGCATTTCGACTCAATCAAATCGGTGTCATCGAACGAGATGACATCATCATCATTGGCCCTCTTGATGCGATGCTCAGTGACATTGGAGACATCCCAGTTCTTGGCGTCAATGACGATGTCATGAACAGACAAGACAGAGGTACGCTCGTCATTAAGGTCTATGCCATTGAACGAGCCGAGGCAGAAGTCATCGGTAATCAAATTACTGAGATGTTCCCAGATTATGGTTCACTCGGAATCTATCCTGAGTCAAACCAACTCGTCCTCCTTGGCGACATCGGTTTATGCCAGCAAATTCAAGAACTCATCAATCAACTCGATAAAATCTGGAGAAGTGGAAAGTTAAGAACCTTTAGGCTCAAACATGCTGATGCATCTGAAATCTCAAGCAACATCCTTGATCTTTTTGAAGAAAGCAGCACGAGCGGTGCTCCACGAAACACCACTCAAAATCGAGGACGAACAGGCGGGTCAACCGCTACTGCAGATGAAGTTGAACTCAGACTCACTGTAAATGTTCAACAAAACTCAGTCACCGTTCAGGCCGAACCAGATGTCATGGAAGAGATTGAAGAACTCATTGATTCTGAATGGGATTTGCCTCGACCAAAAGAAACAAGCAAAATGTATGTCTTGCAGTACAGCGATCCAATAAAGGTTCGAAACTTGCTTCAAGAGATTTTGGGCGACGGCACGACATCTAACACCGGCGGCGCAGGCAGAGGTGGCCAAAACAACCAGCGAGCTGCGGTCACGCAAGCGGTCAGCGGAGTCTACCGGTTTGAAGCATATCCTGACAAGAACGCCCTGCTCGTTCTTTCTAAGACCTCAGAGAGTTTTGATTTTCTAGACTCGATTATCGAATCACTCGACCAACCAAGTGATGTTGGTCTTCCAAAAATTGTCGAACTCAAACATGCCAACGCCGTTGCACTTGCTGAAGAACTCAATGCACTGCTCGCTGCACCTGGTGTTTCAGCAACGATTAGCAGACCTGACGAAGGATTATCTGGCGAGGGCTTTGATGATTCTGCAACAGGAACTGACAATGAAACTGGCGGGCAAATGAGCTTCCCATGGCAGCAAGGTGGTGCAAACTCAGATGACCAATCTCCTGAATCATCACTCATTGCGAAGATTCGTATTGTCCCAATTGTCAGACAAAACGCGCTTTCAGTCCTAGCACCCCCTGCTTACATGGAATCAATTTTAGATGTCATTCACGATTTTGACAAAGCAACTCGCCAAGTCATGATTTCAGCAACAATTGCAGCAGTCACCCTTACGGATGACTTAGAACTCGGATTGCGATGGGGTTCTGGTGTAGCCGCAGACGGTCAAAACTCTGTTGGCTTTAATGGCGATTTAACTGGCACGATCGATGACATTTTTGGTGGTGTGTTTGATAACGGTGGTGCACTCTTTACACTTGGTGCGTCAAACAACATCGGCGTTGCACTCGATGCACTTAACCAACTCACAAATGTACGAATCATCCAACAGCCCCGTACATTCACTGCAGACAATCAAGAATCTGTGTTCTTTAATGGTTCTGAAATTCCAGTCCAAACTGAGCAGAGTCAATCTTCAGGCGTTGTGACTGGTGGTTACGAGTATCGAGATGTTGGCGTGCTACTCAACATTCGCCCGCGCATTACCTCACATGGGGATGTGGATTTAACCATTAATGTAGAACTCTCAGATCAAGCTGGTGTTGGCGTAGGTAGCAACCCAATCTTCTCAAGGCGACAAGTGAAGAGCCAAGTACAACTCCATGATGGACAAACTGTCCTAATTGGCGGGATTCTGAAAGAAAGTGAATCTAAGATTAAGAGGAAGTTCCCGCTTCTTGGCGATATTCCAATCGTTGGTGGATTATTCACATCTGTAGATGACTCCACCATTCGTGAGGAATTGCTTGTGTTCATTACGCCTGTCATTGTCGATTCTAATTCGGACAACAATACGAATTACAATCGTGATTATCTAGATCGGCTTCAAGAAATCTCGATTCCTGTTGAAGATCAAGTTGAAAATATCAAACATAACCAGAGTGATTTTCTAGTCGAACGTCTAAGAAACCCTGCGGCTGATTACACACCGACTCCTCATTGATTAGAATCCATAACTGATGGCAAGCATCTCAAGTAAACTCTGCTTATGTACGGTTGCCGTTTTCATAGGGTGTTCAGGAACACCTAAAAAAACCGAC
>JAKVBR010000104.1 GCA_022447165.1 Phycisphaerales bacterium
AGCAAGTCGACCGGCACCTCATGAATGTCGACTGGCATCTTCGCAACCCACTGGGTGCCGTCGCTATGAATGAGTACACCGTGTTCATGACAAAGGCGAGTTGCTTCTTCAATTGGCTCGATGACGCCAGTTTCATTGTTGCACCACATCAGTGAAACAAGTGCAATCTCTGATGCACGGTCCTCAAGCAGTTCCTTAAGGTGCGCCATGCACATCACGCCATTTGAGCAATTGCGAAGCCGAATGATTTCCATGCCACATTCAGCAAGCGCATCTGCTTTTTCGCCGACTGCCGCATGCTCGATGTGACTTGTCACGATGACTTTCTTTTCGGGATGCAAATCGCACGCAGTTTGAATCGCAAGGTTCGCCGCTTCTGTACCGCCTGATGTGAATGTGATTTCTGCAGGCGTTGAACCAATCAGTTTTGCAACTGATTCTCTTGCTAAATCCACTTGATGACGGGCCTCCTGACCGATGCGGTGGATGCTCGATGGATTGCCCCAGTTTTCATTCATCGCAGACAACACCACTTCCGTCACTTCTTGGAGCGGTTTTGTTGTGGCGTTGTTATCAAGATAAATCATGTCGCTATTCATAAAACAATATTGTATTTTAGTTCAACTGTTACTGCTCATGCTTCACAACTGCGATGTGTAACTTCATTGTTAAGAACCAACAGAGAGCCGCGATTGCACTGCAAACGATGAATATATGCTGCGGGGCGTCTCCAAAGAGTGACCTGCCTACCCAGTAGAGTAGCGACGCGATTGCCATAAACGAGAATGACATCGCGTTGGTGGTTGCTAAGATTTGACCTCTCCGCTCTGGTACCGAAAGTATCTGAAGTAGCGATTGAATCGGAACTGCGTACATGCCAGCAGTCATCCCTACCACAAACAATCCGATTGACATGAAGAGTAAACTTGGTGGCATGATGCCCAATAGGAAGAGCGCGATGACCATTGCAAACGCGCTATACCTTGAGATGCGAATGTTAATATGACCCTTTGAAATGAAACCCGCTGACAACGATCCAATTCCAACTGAAACGCCAAGTCCTGCAAGCAGATAAGAAATGATGGAATCACTCACATGAAGCAGTACGCCGAGTTCAGTGACGATGAGCAGGGCTACGGTCGCAATAAAGTAAAAGTTTGCCCACGCGATTGCTGCGCGAAGGAGCGGCGTCTTCGACATTTCTTTCAGTGAAATGGCATATGACGCGAAACCGTTTACTGGCACAATTCGCTTGGGATTCACAGCGCGCAACTTTGGAAGCCAAAGAATCGCAATGAGTCCGATGACAGAGACCCCGACCATCGCAACAAGTGGAAACCAGAGTACGTCATGTTCAGTAGATGAACGATTGATTGAATCGCTCAGTATGCCAGCAATGAGCATTCCCACAATGACTGCGATGTTTGTGAACATGTTGAGCAAACCATTTGCTTTACTGACATTTCTTTCATCAACAATCTCCGGAATCATGCCATACTTCGATGGTGCAAAGAACGTTGATTGCGTCGCAAGCAGTACCATTGCAATCGCAGTAAGCCAAAAGTAACCCGTGACAAATCCAAGTCCACCGAGAAGCGCAAGCGGAACTTCAATGCACTTCATACTCACTGCAATCGTCCGCTTTGAGAATTTGTCAGACAACGGTCCTGCCCACCCTGAGAAAATGATAAAGGGAACGAATAAACACAAAGCGATGAGTCCCTGACCACCCTCACCGAGTTTGCCTTCCCACATGCCCCGTACAACTGCGAAACTAAGAAGTGTTTTCAGGATGTTGTCATTTGCCGCGCCCATGAATTGCGCAACGAGAAGAGATACGAGTCCTCGCTTTGTTGATTGGGCATTCACACTGCACACAATACTTGGAAATGCATCTTGCTGTGGCAAGAAAAAAGCATGGAAGGCGACGCGCCACCTTCCATGCCCAATTCAGGAATGATTCTCTTTACTCTGCTGATTCAATGTCAGCGACTTCTTCCGCTGATGCTTCTACTGCTTCTGCCTCAAGAACACCTCGAGCGACCAAAACCTTGTGCTTGATTTCATCAAAGAGTTCCATGTTATCCTTGATGAATTGTTTTGCATTCTCGCGTCCTTGACCGAGTCGCGTTTCACCGTAACTAAACCATGAACCGCTCTTGGCAACGATGCCATCCTCGCACGCAAGATCAATGAGGTCGCCAGTCAAACTGATGCCTTCGTTAAACATGATGTCAAACTCGGCTGTTCTAAATGGTGGAGCCGTTTTGTTTTTCACAACGCGAGCGCGCACTCTGTTTCCGATTGGCTTGTCGCCATCCTTAATGGAACCAATGCGGCGGATGTCAACGCGGATGGATGAATAGAATTTGAGCGCTCGACCGCCTGGTGTTGTTTCAGGATTACCAAACATTACGCCGATTTTCTCGCGGATTTGGTTGATAAAGATCACCATACAGTCACTCTTTGCTATTGCCCCAGTGAGTTTTCGCATCGCTTGACTCATCAATCTTGCTTGAAGACCCACGTGTGTGTCGCCCATTTCGCCCTCGATTTCAGCTCTCGGAATAAGCGCCGCAACGGAGTCAACGACAACAACATCGACTGCGTTTGAACGCACAAGCATTTCGCAAATCTCAAGTGCTTGCTCGCCTGTGTCTGGTTGCGACACAAGCAGTCCATCAATGTCAACGCCAAGTTGTTTTGCCCACACTGGGTCAAGTGCGTGCTCTGCATCGATGAATGCCGCAACACCGCCCTTTTGCGCTTGTGCTGCAATGTTGAGAGCAAGCGTTGTCTTGCCTGATGATTCAGGACCAAAAATTTCGATGACTCTACCGCGAGGCATTCCTTTGCCACCGAGTGCCAAATCTAAACTGATTGCACCTGTTGATATTGCGGGGATTGCATTCGCATCTTCGCCATTTAAGCGCATGATTGCGCCGCTACCGAACGCCTTATCGATTTGAGAAAGCGCATTTTCTAATGCTTGCCGCTTCCCCTTGTCTTCAATCATCGAACTTGCTTTCGCGTCCGTTTTCTTCGTTTTTGTTGCCATTGATGTCTTCGCCTTCCGTGGTTTTGAAGCACTTTGTGTTCTGTCATCACATACGATACCGCCCTTTTCATCCTTGTCGATTGCTTTTGCAGATTTTCGAGTGGGTTTCTTTTTGTCGGCTTTGCCGTTGAGTGTTGCAGTTGTCATCGCTAAGTGCTCCTTCAATAGAGTTCCGTTTGTTAGGTTTCTGATAGGATGACAAATACATCGGCCATGTCAACCGATGTTCGGTAGTTATTCGGTATAAAAGTCGATTATTTATTCAAAAATGGGCTTTTGCCTGACACACTGTTGTCAGGAGACGGTGCTTTATGTCGCAGAGAGCCCGCCAGCCCAGTTTGGGGTGGGCGGCGTCCATTCATCCACATCGATTGAACTGAACCACGCAATCGTCTCGGCAAGTCCATCCCTCAGTTCGACTTCAGGCGACCAATCGAGCACTGCTTTCGCTCTATCAATAATGGGCTGGCGCTGCATTGGGTCATCTGCCGGAAGCGACATGTGTTCGAGCGTCGAATCACTGCTTGTAAGTTCCAGAACGAGATTTGCAAGTTCAAGCATCGTGAACTCTTTTGGGTTCCCCAAGTTGATTGGCCCCATCGCATCACTGCACTCACCCATCCGTACGAGCCCTCTGACTAAATCAGAAACAAAACAAAATGAGCGGGACTGCTCACCGTCGCCAAACACAGTGAGCGCATCGCCTGCTAATGCCTGCCGAATAAAGTTGCTCACAACGCGCCCATCAAACGGATGCATGTGCGGACCATACGTATTAAAGATTCGCGCAACCCGAATGTCGACGTTGTGCATGCGGTTGTAATCAAACATCAGGGTTTCGGCTGCCCGCTTCCCTTCGTCATAACACGCACGCAATCCGATTGGATTAACGCATCCGCGATACTCTTCTGGCTGAGGATGAACTTGCGGGTCACCATATACTTCACTCGTTGAAGCATGCACAACCGTAGCGCCCGTTTGCTTCGCAAGTTCTAGAGCATGGAGCGCGCCGAGCACGCTGATTTTTAGCGTATAGATTGGGTCATACTGATAATGCCCGGGTGCTGCTGGACACGCCAAGTTATAGATAACATCTGACTCAACCGCGTACGGTTCAGTGACATCATGTTCGATAAATGAAAACCGTTCATGGGCGATCAGTGATTCAATCGTTTCCATTCTGCTCGTAAACAAGTTATCGAGACAGATGACCTCATCGCCCCTTTCAAGAAGCGATTGACATAGGTGTGAACCAAGAAATCCAGCACCGCCAGTAACAAGTGAACGTGTTGCCATAGTGCGTAGGATAGCGTGTTACAGTACCACCATGCGAATCATGGTTGGCACAATGACTGGAACAAGCATGGACGGCGTTGACGCTGTTGCCGTTTCAATTGAGGGACGCGGGCTAGACATGACTGCGACTTTCATGGACATCGCTTCGATTCCATTTGATGGCATTCGCGATGACCTTCGCGAGTTGAGTAAGAGCGAAGTGTTGCACTCAGATGAACTCGCACTTGGTGTTGGCGAGCGAACAAGGGATGCCATCAAAGCTCTCAATGTCAAAAACATCGACCTCATTGCGCTCCACGGGCAAACGATTTATCACAAGCCCTCCAAAACGGTTCAAATCATCAATCCCAAACCAGTGATTGACGCCTTCGATTGCACCGTGCTGAATCAGCCAAGGATAATGGATGTGGAACTCGGCGGAGAAGGCGCGCCGATTACGCCGCTTGCAGATTGGATCATGTTCCGCGAAGAGAAACGCAGTGTGGCTATTGTCAATCTTGGCGGGTTTTGCAATGTCACATTGTTGCCTGCTGATAGAGACGTCAATGGAATTCAGGGGTTTGACGTCTGCTGTTGCAATCTACTGCTTGACGCGATTGCAAGAGAGCGATTTAGCGAACCATTTGACAAAGATGGCGAACTTGCGAGCAAGGGCAAGGTGGATGAAGGTGTCTATGGCGAACTGACTGCGTTACTGTCTTCGCAGCACCACGACAAACAATCTCTTGGGCACCTAGACGACATCGGCAGGCATCTCTCTACGTGGAAAGATGTGCCAAGCGAAGTACTCGTTGCAACCGCGAGCGCTGCAATTGGCGATTGCATTTCAACTTCCGTTGGTGACGTTGACTGTGTGTATCTTGCAGGCGGTGGGTGCCATAACAAAACGCTTACTTCGCACATCCGAGGTGCTGGCACAGTTGCTGAACTCGGCGTACCAGTTCAAGCACGCGAGGGCATGGCAATGGCAATCCTTGGCGCACTGCATCAGGACGGCGTCTCCATCACGCTTTCGCAAGTGACTGGAAGAAGCGAATCAACGAAGCCAGTTGGATTTGCTCAAGAAAGTCCGTAAAGCGGTTTCAATTTGCTTTCAAGGTGCCGCATCAGCGGGTCGGCTGATAAAGGAGCGCCCGTCACATGTTCACACAATTCCGCAGCACGGTAGGTCTTTCCAAGTGCGTGGATGTTTGTGTTGAGCCATGTTTTCAGCGTTCCAAATTCACCCTGTGCAAATTCTTCATAGAGCGATGGATGGTCTGCAAGTGCTTTTTCAAAGAATTGAGCACAGTACAAGTTACCAAGCGTGTATGTTGGGAAGTACCCAAGCGATGCCATTGACCAATGGATGTCTTGCAAACAGCCCTTCGTGTCACTTGGAACTTCGATGCCAAGATAATCTTTGTATCGTTGGTTCCACGCATCTGGCAAATCAGCCACAGCGAGATCACCATTCATAAGCAATCGTTCAAGTTCGAAGCGAATCATGATGTGCATGTTGTACGTCGCTTCATCGGCTTCAACGCGAATGAAATCTGGCTTCACGATGTTAGCCCCACCATAGACATCTTCAAATGAAAGTGACGCCGTTGCGCTTCCAAAGAATTGCTCCATTTGTGGATAACACCACCGCCAGAATGCTTCACTTCGACCGACTTGGTTTTCCCACATTCGGCTTTGCGATTCGTGTATACCGAGCGATACTGAAGTGCCCATCGGTGTGCCGACATGATCAAACAAGAGCCCCTGTTCGTAGATACCATGACCTGCTTCGTGCATCGTTGAGCCGATTGCGTCGTTGACGTAGTCTTCTTGGAAGCGAGTTGTTAACCGAACGTCATTACAGTGCGTC
>JAKVBR010000105.1:0-3288 GCA_022447165.1 Phycisphaerales bacterium
CGGATCCCGCACTGCAATTCGTTGAGCATGTTTTGTGACTCAAGTTGAATGAGCGAACGAAGTTCTTCAAGTGGTTTGTCAAGTAACTCTTGCAACGTGATTTGTCCAACAACGTGAACCGCAGCAGTTTCAAGTGCAAGTTGTACGTATTCTGATCCTTCGCTATCAATGATGGTGTGAGCATATTGGAGTGGGTCAACAATTTCCCATTCAGCAGCAAGTCCAATGTGTGCGAGGTCGCCATCACTTGTAAGGAGCGAACCATCAACCCCTGGTCTTAGTCCATCACGAGAACTTGCCCGAGTGATTCGCTGATCTTGTGATAATCGGGCGTCGATTTGTGGTTTGAATAGATACCCAACATCTGCATCTCTGTTTTGAGCATTGAATACTTCAAACCCGCCAATCGGTGCAGGCCAATTTGTTTGTAATCCCGGCGCAAGACCTTCATCGCCAACGATTGAACCGAAGATGGTTGCAACGCCAGTTTGTGAATCTTCGACAGTTCTGAATCCAGAAATGAGATAGAGCACGACAAGAACTAACATGACAACTTGAAGTGCACGGAAACTCAGTTGCAACGATTCTGTAAGTGAGCGATGTGCAGTATCCATTGCATCGCGCAAATCGACTGCGGAATTGTCCTCTTGCGTTACGATGAATTTCGCGGACGCCTGCCGTCTTGATTCTTGCTCAGGGCTGTCAGCGTTGTTGATATCGTCTGTCATTTTGGTTGCTTATCTTTTGCTGGAGCAGGGATCGAGTTTTCGCCAGTATCACTATCGAGATTGAGCAAATGCCAAGGAGCGACATCAGATTCAAGAATCAACGTTGTGTTCTCTGAAAGGGATGTCTTTACGGCATCAAGCCACGCAAGGAAAATTGCAAGGTCTTCTTCTTGCCCCATCTGTTGAAGGTACGAAGCGGCTTGGATTTCACCTTCTGCACGAATGTCTTCAGCACGTTGTGCTGCGAAAGCCATGATTTTGTCATGCTTTGCTTTTGCTTCAGCACGAATCGCTTCGGCGTCAGCCATCCCCTTCGCCTTTCGCTGTTCAGCGAGGGTATCTCTTCTGGCCTGCATTCGTTGTAATACAGCAGTGGTTGTTTTTGGTGGAAGCAGTAATCTGTTAATCCCCACTGAAACTGGAACTATGCCTGATTCTTTAAGTGAGTCAAGCCGGACTAACACAGATTGTTCCGCTTTCGCGAGTTCATTTGTTTCACCAGTTAATGAGTCAAACGAATAAGCACTTAATGCTGATAGTGCATCTCTAAACTGTCCATCGATGGTGTTCTTTGCAGCATCGGTTGAACCAAATGCTCGATAGAAATTGAGTGGTCCACTTTCTTCAGCATCAATCTGCCAGAGTAAATATGCTTTCACAACAATTTGTTGACCATCTTCAGTCTGAAGCATTTCAAGTGGCGATTGATGAATCTTTAACCGAGTATCAAGTAGCGTGACTGAATCCGCAAAGAATGGAAGTCGGAAGTGAAGGCCAGCGTCCCTAATCACGCTATCTTCAGTCGTCTGGCCAAAACGGCTTTTGATTCCAACTTCATGGAACGAAACGGTGTATGTCATACTGAATAGAACCAGTATGAGCAAGATTACAATTCCTGTGACGACGACTATTGGGCGTCTCATATCAATTATCTCCTTCATCGTCTTCAAGCGCGTCTGCAAAGTTGAGCAGCGGGTTGATTGAACGAAGTTCAACGTCTAGATTGACCCGCTCTGGGTCAATGCCAATGACATACTTTCTAATGTGAGGTAAGTTCTTCGCTAAAACGGACATGTACATCCGTTGCATGTATAAATTTGGTGCAACTTGGTAGGCACGCATTTGCCCATTCACACGGCTTGATCGTGCCCAAGTATTCATCAGGGTGACCCATCGTTCGACTTCAGCACTTCTAATTTGGGCAGATGCTCGTCCATTGCCGGCTTCTAATGTTGCGACTGCATTCAACTCATGCTCAGTGAGCAGTTTTTGAGCATTTTCAATGGCAACACTTGAACCATTTGAATCTTGAAGCCGTTCAAGTTTTTCTCTTGCGTCGTTATATGCCCTAACTGCGTCGACGGCAACATCAACTAATTCGGGGTCTCCAACAGTTCTTGTGAGTAATGATTGGGCGTGTCCTTCTGCTGCTGAGATGAGCCGTGCTTCGCCTTGGTTTGCGACAGACAGTTCTTCGAAACTTTGTGCAGCACTCGCTGCTGGAGCAATCAGGGGCAAGTCGATGGATTCAACATGTACACCGCTTTGCTGAGCATCAAGAGCCGCTTGCACTCTTGTCGTCGCTAAGGTCGTTAAGTTTGCCCGCTCAACACCAATCACTTTGTCGAGTTCAAGCCCTTGGAACATTTCAGTTAATGTTCGCTGTGCAATTGCTAGCAGTGCAAGTTCTCGCTGTGTTAACTTGGAGCGCCTGTCTACTTCGTCAGACCCAAACTGAAGCCAGTTTAGCAATCCATCTGTTGCAATGGTGTAGCGTAGGATTGCTCTGACTTCAATCAGTGAGAGCAGGTCATCAGTAATTGTTTCTGATGATAACTGTGCATCGTTAACAATAAACGGCATTGGTCTTGTGATTGAGTGTTGGCTGAAATCATCAGTCCATAGAATGACATGGCGATGATTTTTCCATTTGAATGTCAATGGCAATTCACGCTGGCGAGTCACATCAACAACTTGGCTTTGTTCAATTGGCCAAGGGAGTTTTAACATCAAGCCAGGATTGTGCACGTCTCCGACGATGGCCCCCTGACGGATTTTGATCCCTTGTTCAGTTGACTCAACAACTACAAAGGAACTCATCAATAGCAGGACGATAGCGCCGAGTGCGATGAGTGATGAAAACGAGCGTATAAGGAGTTGGTAGCCCCATGAACTCGTGATATCAAAACCAAACTGGTAATTGATTGCTTCATTGATTGACTTAAATAGGGAATCAGGTGATGCAAACACACTCAAAGATTTTGAGTCAAACGCAGGTCTCGGTGACTCGCCTTGAATGCGAGGTCTATACAGGTTGAGAATAAAGTTGATAAGTATTTCTGCAGCGACAAAGAGCATGAAAATCGGGATGCTCCAGCAGACCGCGGTGAGCACTGCGTCGTTGTCAAAGAACCTAAAGAGTAACCCAACTGCAATTGCAATGAGGATGATGGCGTTGCCAACCATCCATGCCGAACCGCCTCGAAGATTTGCCCATACCTTGATTTTTGCCATTCCGGAAATGAAGCGTGAGTAGATGAACGCAGTGAGCGCAAATCCT
>JAKVBR010000105.1:3317-6202 GCA_022447165.1 Phycisphaerales bacterium
AGTTTGGAGAATGTCATCAGAGTGGTCGAGATGGTCTAGAAAAACCAATACTCTATAGGCAGCAAAAATCAATGCTCCTGAAATAGCGATGCTCAGGACGGGCATGACCCATTTATGAATAAATTTTAGTCGTGCTGCTGCTGGCCTGACTTCATCACCTGATGCAGCAAACATGGTCGTTGCATCATTGCCGAGAAGTTCTGACTCTTCGAGTTGCTCTAGGAGTTGTAACTTCTCTTGGTAAAAGAGGATAATCAGCCCAATCCATACTGCTGAGCCAATCCAAACAAACGGAGACCCAAAGATAAATGCAGTGCTGTCAAACGCAAGTCCAAAAACGAGAAGCGTTGTCGCAATAACGATCTGCAGGATGAGTCCTGTTAAAGCTGTAGTAGTTGCCCTTTGGCAAGCGTGATGATCAACTCTCATCTTGTGTTTGTGTCCTCTTTTCCTTCGAAACCGTGTGTAAAAATGAGATTAGAAATGAGTTAAATAACGGTAAGTGAATCGAATATTTGATGAATACGAACTTTAAGCCAATTTCGTTCGTTCAAGGGTAGGCAGATTAACATGAAATGCCGTAATCTGCCTCTTTTTAAACCCCTAAGAGACCATGTTTACCCAGACTTTTGCAATTGCTAAAAATGCCTTTTTTGAAAGCGTAAGGCAACCGATCGTTCTTGTGCTTTTGATAGCAGCGACCCTGCTGCTTATGTTGGCATCACCTCTATCCGCCTTTACGATGGAGAATGACCAGCGCATGCTCCTAGATTTGGGTTTGGCGACGATTTTCATGATTGGCATGTTTCTTGCTATCTTCGTTTCTAGCAACGTGTTAGGTCGTGAAATACACAATAAAACTACGCTCACTGTCGTCTCAAAACCAGTCGGACGTCCTCAATTTTTGATTGGCAAGTTCATTGGCGCATCCTCTGCAATTTGCCTCGCTACATTTTATGTGGCGATTGTCTTTGGGCTTGTGGAACTCCAAGAGGTGTTTCAAACGGTAAGAGTACCTATTCACCTGCCTGTCGTCTTGTTTGGCTTTTTAGCGTTTGTGATTGGCACTGGAACGGCAGTTTGGTGTAACTATTTCTACGGGTTCGTATTTTCAAGCACTTGGATCTGTGTCACAACCCCCTGCATCGTGCTTGCCTATCTTCTATCGCTCAATTTTGGCCCTGATTTTAGTTCGCAACCCATGCTCTCGGCGTTGAAGGTTGACTTATGGAAGGCAATTTTTGCCATTATGGTCTCAGTCGTCATGCTCGCAAGCATTGCCATCGCTGTATCGACACGGCTCAATCAGTTAGGAACTCTTCTTGCCACAATCATTATTTTCTTCATTGGGATGATGTCAGATGCTTGGTTCGGTAAACCGATGTACAACATCGAAGAGTTATGGCTTGACAGAGCAGCAATTGAAGGACAAGTTGAGTTGGTTGAGGAAACACGCGTCATGCAGAAGACAAATGGCGATGTTGAAGAAGTGGTCACTGAAGTGAGAATTCCATCGAGCGGAGTGTCATTATCATCTTTTGCAACTGGATATGAGTATCCGATTTGGACTGCATGTAAGATTGGTTCTCCCAAATAGGTATTTAACGAAAACATTCTTCTATGGCTTCTTATACATCACCGCAGCATGCTCTATTGGCATTGTTTTATTCCAGAGACGGGAAGTGCATTAACAATTGGCAACTGATGCGAAAACAATTCGTGTCATAGGTGCAGCTGAACACAATTTAAAATCAGTTTCTCTGTCAATCCCCCGCGATGAGTTTGTCGTGATTACAGGCGTCTCTGGAAGCGGAAAAAGCTCACTTGCTTTTGACACTATTTTTGCTGAGGGACAACGCAAGTATATGGAGTCGCTGAGTTCATATGCTCGCCAATTTCTAAACCAAATGGATAAACCCAATGTTGAGTCCATTGAGGGTTTACCCCCTACGATTGCAATTGCGCAGCGTTCAAGTGGACATAATCCGCGGTCGACTGTTGCAACGACAACCGAGATCTATGATTACTTGCGATTGTTAATGGCGAGGTGTGCAACGCTGCAAAGGGAGAAGTGTGTGGACTTCCAATTCAGTCAACGACGGTAACGCAAATTATTGATGCGCTGATGTCTTTTGCAAAGGGCACAAAGATGATGATTTGTGCGCCTGTTGTGATTGGCAAAAAAGGGTATCACCGGACGGTGTTAGAGTCGCTTCGCTCAGATGGGTTTGTGAGAGCGCGAGTCAATGGTGCTATTGTCGACTTAAGAGAAGTATTGCTTGATGAATCGGATAATCCGCTCAAACTCGGTCGGTATGAAATGCATACTATTGAGGCAGTCATCGACCGGATTGTCATCAATGAAGACCAGCGCGAGCGAATGGCTGATTCTATAGAAGTTGCAGTGAAGTTGGGTCAAGGGTCTTTGCTTGTGCTTGAGGAGGATGGAGGCGAATGGAAGGAGCATGTGTACAGTGAACACTTTGCATGTTCAAAACATCCTGAATGTAACTTGTCAGAGCTTGAGCCCCGTCTTTTTTCATTTAACTCGCATTACGGTGCGTGTAGAAAATGTGATGGGCTTGGTAGTGTTCATGAGTTCGACCCACCGTTAATCATTCCTGATCATACAGTGCCGCTGAACAAAGGCGCGATCGTTCCATGGCACGCATATGGTCCAGCAATGCGGCGTAAATATGGAAGAAAGATTCGAAAGTTTTGCGACATGCAAGGGCTCGAGACGACAACTACCTTTGGTGAACTGACAAAGAAGCAGAGAACGATGCTGCTTGAAGGTGGATCATTAAAGGGTTCTAGGGCATCATTTGAAGGCGTCATTCCAAATCTTCAAAGAAGGTTTAAGCAAACGGAATCCGATCATGTTC
>JAKVBR010000106.1 GCA_022447165.1 Phycisphaerales bacterium
GTCGTTCGGTCGATCACTGATTGAGATGGCTCTCCAATCTCCTTATTCATAAAACGAACGGCGAATTCCCCAATCCCAAGTGCTTGATTAGAGTCCTTTAAAAGTGAAACAGTCGTTGTGTTCTGAGTTTCAACAGTCATGATAAAAAGTCAACAACCGCGTCAACTTGGTCAGTTGACCCAAGAATAACGCTGGTTCTTTGATGCAGTCCTTTTGGCTGAATATCTAAAATTGGAGTGTTCTGAGCAGTGCTTTTACCGCCTGCCTGCTCAACAATCATTGCCATTGGATTTGCTTCATACATCAGTCGAAGTTTCCCCTCTGGCTTATCTGTAGTTGGTGGGTAGATAAAGACGCCGCCCTTTAACAATACACGGTGTACATCAGCAACCATTGACCCAATGTATCGAGATGAATACCCATTCTCATGCGCCCACTTGAGATATGACTTAATGCCATCACTAAAGTTGTTCGTATACGCTTCATTGATTGAATACGTCTTGTTGCCGCCAGGGATCTTGATGCCTTTTTCTACAAGTACAAAGGACCCAATCGACTGGTCTAATACAAACATGTCAACACCGTTACCAGTAGTTAAGACAAGTACGGTTGATGAACCATACAGCACATAGCCCGCAGCAACTTGTTTACTTCCTGGCTGTAACATTGCTTCTTCGCGTGAGCCGCCATCAGGGAGCCGCAAGACTGAAAAGATTGTTCCAACACCCACAGAAACATCGATGTTCGAAGAGCCATCGAGCGGGTCGAACAGTACGGCATACCGCCCACCGTCAGCTCGTTTGCGAAGGAGCATTGGTGTTTCGTTTTCTTCACTAGCCAAAACTCCAACATGCTCTCTGTCACCAAGACAACGAAGAATGAGTTCATTGGCAATCACATCTAACTTTTGTTGCGTTTCTCCCTGCACATTGGTTTCGTCAATGTCACCAATGACGTCTTGAATCCGAGCACAACGGACTTTATTCCCAATGGCTTTTGTCGCTAGAGAAATTGCTGAGAGAATCCAACTAAATTCACCTGTTGCAGTAGGGTGATTTTGCTCTTCAGCAAGAATACTGCTTTGCAAGCTTGTGAGGTTATCTTTTGTCCAGCGTTGTTCCATGTGTGTTTCGCCAACCCCCCACTTGAGGTACGATGTGCGGTTCAGATTCAATATTCTACCTTTTCCTTCAATTGAGCGAGTAAAACAACATGACAGAACAACAGCAGCATCCAGTCATTATTTCTGCAAAACGAACGCCAGTCGGCCGTTTTTTAGGTGGTCTTTCAAGGGTTCCAGCACCAACGCTTGGCTCCATTGCCATTCAATCAGCGTTAGAAGCGATTGATTTAGATGGCGGTGACGTTGATGAATGTGTCATGGGTTGTGTTTTACAAGCAGGTCTTGGACAAAATCCAGCCCGCCAAGCAGGACTTAAAGCGGGGCTACCCTCGAAACTTTCCGCAATCACCGTGAATAAGGTGTGTGGTAGTGGATTGCAGGCAGTGATGCAAGCAGCACAGTCAATCAAAGCGGGAGATAACAATGTTGTTGTTGCTGGGGGAATGGAAAACATGTCAAGCGCTCCCCACCTCGCTCATGTTCGCAGTGGCATTAAGTTTGGCAATGGCGAACTCATCGACCATATGATGCATGACGGCTTAACGTGCGCGTTTGAGGGTTGGGGAATGGGTAATGCTGCTGAATGGACAGCAACTGAGTTTGATATTTCTCGTGAGCAACAAGATGAACTTGCCGCAAACTCTCATAAGCGAGCCGCACACGCAATCAGTGAAGGATGGTTTAACAATGAGATTGTTTCATTAGAAGCTGCGTCAATCAAACAGCGAGAAGATGTTGGAAGCGATGAAGGCGTACGCGGCGACTCAACTGCGGAAGGTCTTGGAAAGTTAAGACCTGCATTTACAAAAAAAGGATCAGTCACTGCAGGCAACGCTTCTCAAATTTCTGACGGAGGCGCAGCAGTCATTATTGCAAGCGAGGCCAAAGCAGCATCACTTGGTATCGAACCACTTGCAAAGATTGTTGATTCAAACACTGTTGGGGTTGAGCCTAAAGCAATCTTTACCGCTCCAGGTCTTGGCATTGAAAAACTTCTAAAGGACAACAACCTTACGGTTGATGACATCGACCTTTTTGAGATTAACGAAGCATTTGCTGTTCAAGTTCTACAAAACATTGGGCATCTTGGCATTTCAATGGATAAAGTAAATGTTGGCGGAGGCGGAATTGCACTTGGCCACCCAATTGGTGCATCAGGCACCCGCGTTTTAATTTCACTGATTTATCACATGAAACGCACTGGCGCTAAAAGAGGCGTCGTTAGTTTATGCCTTGGTGGTGGCAATGCTGTTTCGATGTTGATCGAAGCGTAACTGTTTGCTCACTTATGCGTGAGTCGAAAGCGGCCTTGTCGTTCCACTTTTCTTAATGAGTGGACGACGCGTTGCGGCTTTAGGCCCAGCAACTTGCTTCGGTCTATTTGGTTGTTTTATTTTCACAGGCCTTTTCATAGTCCGATGTCCTCCGCCCACAAATCGGGCTTCTCGCGCTTCATGCGTTCCATTAACTGAATGCATCGTTCGTCTTGAAGCACATGTACTTCAACACCATTCGAGCACATTAAGTCCTCTGCGCCAAGAAAACTTTTATTTTCTCCAACAAATACGCGTTTAACGCCAAATAAAAGGGATGTCCCTGTGCACATAATGCAAGGACTCAGTGTCGAAATCAAAGTGAGTGTGCCCCAATCTCTTCGTCTACCAGCATTTCGAAAACAAACAACCTCAGCGTGCGCAGTTGGATCGCCAGATTGAACGCGCATGTTATGACCACTTGAAACAATTTCACCCTTCTGACTGACAAGGGTAGAGCCAATTGGGATTCCGCCCTCTGCCCAGGATTTTTCAGCTTGCGCAACCGCTTCATCTAACCCCAACTCAATTGCTTTTGTAAGTTCACTCATAAACTAACAACGCAGGGTCATTAGGCGTAGGTATTTCTTTTACAGGTACAAGCCAGACGCGATCCCGCGTGACGTGCCACTTATCAATCAACGATGCCTCCAAATGAATCGTTGCCATTTCATATCCGCCCGATGCCGATGGAAAGAACATGTCGACATCTGCATGAAATCCACGAACTCGCAATTCAACTACATGGTACGCGGGCTGACCGACTTCAGTCATTGGAAGTACGCCGTTTAGTTTTTCTGAAACACGGGCGTAAGCAGTCGCGCTCATCCCCTTTGGCAAGTTGAACACAATGGAGTCCATGCCTCCAAAATGTTCAAAGGCATATTCAAAAGCCGTTGCAAGAATTGTAATGACGGGCTCATTAACGTTCTTGCTGTAATTTTCCACTGTCTTGTTTTCAATTGGTGGATATGTAGCGATGGGCGTGCATGACGCGCAAACAAGAAGGATGATTAAAAATCTCATGCACGAAGTGTATCACAACAACGCAGTTAATTTGTGAGTTCTGTCTAACCCCAACGAACAGGCATTTCATGATCGATATCAAGGAGGTCTACGAGCTTCCCAACCATAAAATCTACGACATCACTGATTGTCACCGGATTCATATAGAAACCAGGAGACAATGGAGCAACAATTGCACCCGCCTCTGTTGTCCGCTTGATGTTTTCGATATCAATGAGTGAGAGGGGTGATTCGCGGTGACCTAATACCAATTTTCGTCGTTCTTTAAGGCAGACTAACGCCGCCCGCTGAACAAGTGTGCTTGTGATTCCCGATGCAATTGACCCAAGCGTGTTACTTGAACAAGGTAGAACAATCATGCCGTCGTGTAAAAAAGTACCAGAGGCAATTGGCGCGCCTAAATCTCTGTCGTTATGAAGTACTAAGTTGGAATTAAAGGCGCTCACTCCAAGTTCTTCGGCGTTTAACTTTTTAACGCCCGACTCCTCAAACAACAGCCGTTTGCCCAAGCCGGAAACACACAAATGGACTTCAACTCCCTTCTCCATGAGCAGTTGAATCAAACGAATAGTGTACGGAGCTCCAGACGCACCTGTCACACCAACTACGACTCGCTTTGTCATGAGTTATTCTCTGATCCTGATGTAGAAATCACCGATGCTGGGCTCGGGTCTCTTAACAACACCCGCTCATCACCACTTAGGCCTTCAGTTACCTCGGCGTATGTTTCGCTAAATCGGTTAATGCGAATTGGACGCTGCTCAAAACCACCGCTTTGCTGTACCCATACCCACGATAAATCCCCATCTCGCCGAATTGCGTGGACAGGAACATAGGTCACATCTTCAACAGTTTCGACATAGATTTCCGCTGCACATCGCATTGATGGTTTTAGAACGATGCCTTGTTTGTCGACAATTTGAATTTCAACTGTGTAATCTCTTCGATTTGGATCTCGCCATCCGCCACCTGTTGCAAGAACACCTACTGAATGAACAACACCCTCAAACACATTGTCGGGATATGCATCGCAAACAACAGTTGCTCTTTGTCCTTCTTGAATAAGGCCACTAAGGGCTTCGTTTACTTTGACGCGAGCAATCATTTTGTCAGTATCTGGTATAATCATGACAAGTTGGTTACGCCAGAGTGAACGACCAACTCGGAGTCGCTCGTCTTCTTCACGACGATCACCCAAACTACTTGCATACACCACCATGCCTGGTGCGGGTGCAGTGACAACACACTTTTCAAGTTGGTCTTGTTTGTTTGCGAGTTGTTCTTCACGCTTGTTTAAATGATTTCGTTTTGCTACGACATTTTCTGTGGCTTGACTTAACTCGGATTCAAGTCGTTCTGTCGCTCGCTCAAGTTCACCTTGCGCCTGTGTTAAGTCTGACTCTTTCTGTTGGCGCTCTTTCTCAAATGTGTATTGCTCATACACGTTTTGAGATAATTTCGCTTTCTTCAATGCAGCGTCAGCACGAAGAAGCGCAATCTCATCTTGATCGAGTTCATCTTTACTCAAGAACTTTTGTTCATAAAGCGTTTTCGATGATTCAAACTTCTTTTCAAGTCGATCGAAATCTTTTTGTGCGGTTTGAACTGCAAGTTCAAGTTCTTGCCGCTTAGCAATAACGTCGCCTTCCTTCCACGAGTGGAGTGCAAGTTCAGCGAGATTGACTGCGAGTTGTTTGGTTGCTATCTCAGAGTCTCGCTTCTTCTCCGAAATTGATAGATTCGTTTCACTATTTTGAAGATCGTTTCTTGCGGAGGTCACATTGATTTCAGCATTTCGTATGGCTTCGAGCAAGTTTTCATCATTGAGTTTAAAAAGGACATCGCCAGTGTCAATCATTGAACCCTCGTCTACCAAACTCACAACTACAGCGTTTTCTACCTGGTTGCGAATACTGATTTGCTCTTGGGCTTCTAGCTCGCCTGAAGTTGGCACTCTGATTTCAAAACTCCCCTTCGTAACATCAAACAACTCAGTATCGCGAATTGTGTTTGACTGGGAACCGCTCCCCATATTTAACGCTATCGCAGAAATCAGGATAAACATAATGGCAAGAATGCCAATAATGACGGGAGATGACAGTGCACGTCGCATGGATGTAGATTGTAAACGCATTATTCTTCTATAGTTAGATTATTTTCTGATAACGGCAATTGAAGCCCACCAACATTAGTTATTCGGAGTTGGCCTGCTTGTAAAAGGTAATCAACGATTGATAACTCTAAATCTCGCCTAGCACTATCTCTTGCATTTTGAGCAGATTGTAAATCTTGAATAGCCCGAGTTTGATCAAGCACTGAAACGCGGTCTGGATCAGCGTTGATGGAATCAAGCCCGAGTTGCGCGATACCAACATTTCGTTCTTGTAGGTCGTATGAGAATTGATACACCTCGATGTTGCGAAGCGCTGAGCGGACGCTGATAACAACATTGTCCCTTGCTTCACGGAAAGCTCGCTTTGCCTTCAATAAATTGATTTGAGCTTGCCTTACAGCAACTTCTTCATCATGTTGGTTGAGTGGTATATCAATTGACAAGCCCGCAAGATAATCAACTTCTTTTTCATCGAGCGAAAATGGTTTATCTGCTTCACTTTCAATGGTTGAACTTAGCGAGAGTGATACATCCGGAAGAA
>JAKVBR010000107.1 GCA_022447165.1 Phycisphaerales bacterium
CGGAGCAGATGATATTCGGCAGTACATCGATTTAGGAACGGGAAGATTACCAATTGGAATCGTGACAAGCGTCTTTGGCGGCGGTGTCTTTTTGTTCTTGCTCTTGAAAGGGAGGGGGCGAATATGAGATTACAGATTAACGATTTATTCGTAAGATATCGATCGCTCAGGGCGGTTGATCATGTACATGCAAATGTAGATGGTGGAAGAGTTGTTGCTGTGCTTGGACCAAATGCTGCTGGCAAGTCAACGTTTCTTCGTTCTATTGCGGGATTGCAATCGGTAAACAAAGGAAAAATATTGCTTGATGGCAACAACGTGACGAAGATGAGTGCGCGAGATAGGGCATCTAAGATATCGTGGGTTCCACAAGTTTCAGAAGTCGCCGGCGCATTTACGCTCAGGCGCATCGTTGAACTTGGAAGGTATGCTCTTGGTCCCTCTAAGGAACGCGTCGATGAAGCACTACATCAAGTGGGATTGTTAGAAAGAGCCAATACAAAGTGGCATGAGGCAAGTGCAGGCATGCGGCAGCGTACAGCAATTGCAAGAGCCCTTGCTCAGCGAACACCTGGTGGTTTGATGGTGCTCGATGAACCAACTTCTGCACTTGATTTGAAACATATCCGTGAGATGGGCAAATGCATGAGGCAGTGCGCATCGGAAGGCGACATAGTTATCGTTTCTTTGCATGACATTGGCTTTGCGATGGACATTGCAGATGAAGTGCTTGTTTTACAAGATGGTCGCCTTGTCCTTGCAGGTGCTACGAAGGCGGTGTTAACGCCAAGTTCGCTCGCTAGCGTTGATCTCGCATGGTCAACGGATGAAGGCGGAAACCGCCACCTCGTCATGGTTTAAGGGCCTATTTTAGGGTCTGGTCCGGGACCAGGCCCGGGACCAAGTCTATGGGGTATACTGATGGGTGATGAAAGGCATTTCAATCATTGTCGTTTTGAGCATCGTTTGGTCAATAATCTCTGCGATTATTGAGAAGCGAAAAGCAGCAGAGAAAAAAGCAGCACTCAAACAGTCGCCAACACAGGCGTCATTGAAAACCCAAGAGGTATTTAAGGCCGATCCAGCCCAAGTGAAAATCGAGCGGCTCAGAAGGAGAAAACGCGCTACTAGGCCTCAACCAGTTGTGCAGCAAGAAGTTGCACCTGTAAAGGCCAAGCCAAAGCGAACTCCCGTTCAGCAGCCTTTCATTCAACCAATTCAAAATGAGCCCCTAATTGAGCGAATCACGCCTCTTCATCAGGAAGATTGCGAGTTAAAACCTCTAAAACGAAGCAAAAAACGCAGTTCAAGGTCCTCGAAACAGCTCTCAGAGATGTTAAAGAAGCGTAAGAACCTCAAAACGGCTATTGTGCTTTCAGAAGTGCTTGGTAAGCCAATAGCAAAGAGGGCATAAAACCCAATAATTCTTTAAATATCGCGTAAGATGTCCGCTATTTCTCGTGATATCGCTATACTTCGCTGAAACATATTGGCTTTGGAGAGCGCATGATAGATATCAGAAAGCTTAAAGAACTCGTCAAACTCATGGTCGCAAATGACCTTGCTGAGATGGACCTCCGTGATACAGATGAGCAGGTCACTATTCGTAGGCATGGCGAGACGTTCGTCACTTCTGCACCAGCAGCGCCTGTCGTAGCACCTCAGGCGGCAGCACCCGCTGCGACTGAATCAGCACCACCACCCGCAGCAGCACCTCAAGAATCTGAAGTTGAGGGGGAAGAGATTATTAGTCCTATGGTTGGCACGTTCTATTCTTCACCAGACCCAGATTCGCCGGCATTTGTGAATGTTGGTGATGAAGTTTCTGAAGACACCACTGTCTGCATCATGGAAGCGATGAAAATCTTCAATGAAATCAAAGCGCAAGTGAGCGGCAAAATTGTCAAAGTGCTTGTGAAGAGTGGTGACCCAGTTGAGTTTGGTCAGCCCCTCTTTATCGTGAAAACTAAGTAAAGGTACGAGTTTCAATGTTTGGTCGCATCTTAATTGCCAACCGTGGTGAAATAGCACTTCGTATTATTAGAGCAGCACGTGAACTAGGCGTGCAAACTGTTTGCGTTTATTCCGAGGCAGATGCAGATGGACCTTGGCTTGATCTAGCTGATGAAAAGGTTTGCATTGGTAAAGGTCCTTCAGCAGATTCGTATCTTCGAATTGACCGCATCATTTCTGCTGCAGAAATGACTGACTCCGAGGCGATTCATCCTGGGTATGGTTTTCTCTCTGAGAACGCGCACTTTGCAGAGGTCTGTCGAGATTGTGAAATAGAGTTCATTGGTCCAACCCCAGAAGCAATGGGACGGCTTGGCGACAAAATTAGTTGTAAACGACTAGCGAAAGAAGCTGGGACTCCAGTTTTTCCTGGTACAGATGGCGAAATCGAAGAACTTGATGAAGCAATTGAAATTGCAAATGAAATCGGCTTCCCTGTGATTGTCAAAGCTTCTGCTGGTGGTGGCGGCCGAGGCATGCGAGTAGTACACGACGTGGCAGAGCTCAAAGCAGCCGTAACTTCAGCACAACAAGAAGCGATCGCATCATTTGGTAATGGTGCGGTGTACTTAGAAAAGTTCCTTGATAAAGCGCGTCATATCGAAGTGCAGGTCCTCGGTGACAAACATGGAAACGCAGTCCATCTTTATAACCGTGACTGCACAAGCCAAAGGCGCCATCAAAAGTTAATCGAGGAAGGGCCAGCCCCAAACGTAGATGAGGCGATTCGAGACAAAGTTTGTGAGTCGGCTGCTGAACTCATCCGTAAAGCCAAGTACAGCGGTGCTGCAACAGTTGAATTCCTCATGAACCAAGAACAAGAATTCTTCATGCTAGAGGTAAACACTCGAGTTCAAGTTGAGCATCCCGTTACAGAAATGTTTACCGGCGTTGACATCGTCAGAGAATCAATTAGAGTTGCTGCAGGGGAGCCACTCGCTTGGACTCAAGACCAGATCAAAATCAATGGCCACGCAATTGAGTGTCGGCTTAACGCTGAAGACCCTGACATGAACTTTATGCCGCAACCTGGAACAATTGAATCTTGGAGACCTGCAGGTGGTCCTGGAGTTCGACTCGATAGTCATGTCATTGAGGGTTACCGAATTCCTCCAAACTATGACTCAATGATTGGCAAACTCATTGTCCATGGACATGATCGAAACGATGCAATTAGTCGGATGCGTTCAGCATTAAGTGAAATGAAGATTGGCCCAATCAAGACGACAATTCCACTTCATCAACGGTTACTCGAACATCCTTCATTCATCTCAGCTGATTTCGATATCAACTGGGTCGAACGGTTGCTCGACGAATAAACCGTTTAAAAACTTACCGCGTTCTTTGTTCCGCTTGATGGTTGCATGTGCCAACTGTGTGATCACCAACACGAAGTTCCTTAATCCATTGACCTTCTGTCACTTGGAAGACAAGGTAGAGTTTCTTGTCGCCACTTGAACTCAAGATATGGGTTGGAAGATCGCTTACATATCTAAGCGGGGAACTTGGAGTAAGGGTGAGCATCATTCGTTTGCCGTCGTCAATGTAGTAGCCAATCGGCGCGTATTTATGACCTACTGTATCAATCAGATTGATTGATGCATCTTCTGGAATAACAGAAAGCAAATCATTGAATGACGCGTTTGTGCCTTTAGATACATTGACATGAACAATAGCAGTTCCTGGATTTGGCCGAATACCCTTCACAGTAAGTGCGTGCGAAACGCCTTGCTGTGTCCAAAGCGTTGTCAGTTCACCTTCAACAAGGTTATTGTCTTCATCAATCTCAATCGAACCAGGTATACCGTTCGTTGAGATACGCAGATTTCTGATTCGGGATGTGACATCCACAAGGTGCTGAATGTTCTTGCCTAATGGATCTCTTGCTGCAAGAATCTCATCATCTGAAAGTTCTTTGCCCCTGTAGATTTTTGCTGCAACAGTGTTGATTGGGGTTGCTTCTAATTCGGGGATACTGATGCGGGTCCCTTTAATTTGAACAAACTTTGGATTGAAATTTCTGTTCTTAGTATCAAAGATAAACTTCAATTGAGTTTCTTGTCTTCCAGGAACGCTTGTCGCGTAGTGAGATATGTCATCAAATCTAAACAGTTGTTCGCCACCGTCCTTAACCTCTTGTTGCCAAGCAACTGGGTGGTAAACATCGGGCTTATCTGTACCTTCGGCTTCACCAATCAAACGAACCTGTGAATTTGAAAGAATCAACTGTCCGCCAAAGTCTTTTGCGTGTGGGTGGAATGCGACTTGAATTACATAGAGGCCGTCGTCACTATTTGCAATCGTAGAAACATTTGCAGTGCCCGGCTTCATTGCGAGTTGGCCCTTCCCACCGTCGAACGAATCTCTCACAAGTGAAGACATGACATATACATCAGGATAGTTATGCATAAGCGGTTCACCAGTGAAATCTGGTCTAAATGGACCAACACTGATGAAACTGAAAAAGTCTGAAGTGAACTTCGGTGCATTGATCCAAATTGAATCGCCAACTTGTTCAACAGCACCACGTGATGCTGCGCCTCTGCCATACCCTTGGTACCCAAGTAACTCGTTTGATGATTGCATGAATCCAGCGCCAATAAGACAAATACCTACAGTTAACACGCCTGAACACGCTCCGAACAATGCGCCAAAGGTGTAGTTTACCCACTCAGGGAAGTTCAGGTTTGCAGGAGCAATCTTGTCACTCGCTAGTCGGAGTATAAGAAGCGATCCTGCGAACAGACCTAGCAGTGAAACACCCCAAATGTAATTGTCAAAGGTGCCACCGTTAAAGAGTGCATGTGCAAGCGGTTCCCAAAATGCAAGTGCCAAGCAACCAGCAACAATCACACAAACTGTGTGAAGCATTGCGCTGAACAAACCCTCAGTTGCAAGCATGTATGCAATGAGTGCAATTGCGCCTAATACAAGAATGTTAAAGAGAATGATCATTTGATTTATTTACTCGCTGATGCTTTCTTTTTTGTCTTTTTCTTCTTTGGATTAACACGTGCGAACTCTTCTAGAGATGTGTCTCCGTCTGCCACTTTGGACCAAGCTGCTTCTTGAAGGCGTATGTACCGCTTGTTTCGCTTCGCGTGAGCGAGCGCGCCTTTCAAGTCGCCTGCAATGAGGTGTTTCCGAGTGTCTCTATCCAAGAACAACGTTTCAAAGATGCCAACTTGACCAACATATCCCTTGCCAGAACAAACTGGGCATTCGATGACTTTGTTCTTGTGCTCGACTTGGCCACCTTGTCTATAAAGATGTTCAACCGAATCAACTGGTAATCCTTGCTTGCCTAAATCTTCTGATGGCTGGTATGCAACTCTGCAGTTTTCACAGAGTCGTCTCGCGAGTCGCTGGAAGACAACTGCTTGTAGGCCGTCGAATGCTTGTCTAGGATCTGCAACCATTGCTGCCCATTTTGAAATCAGCTCACTCATTGATGCTGAAGACATGGTTACGAAGATAAGGGGACCTTCGCGGCCTGGTTTTGCAGCCATCTTTGCGGACTCTGCGTCGTTAAGATCTGCTGCAAGGATGACTTCGGGGTCTCTCCTTATGATTGTTTGCAACTGGGTTGAGTAGGGTTGATCAAGTGCGGAGACATCATTGTGAGTGATGCCTTCAAGAGTGCCAATGACTTCTTGTTCAAGCGTGACGATGTTACATAAGTACGCATCATGCTGACTTAAGATTGAGTAGGCCGTTGTTGTAACGCCACTCTGCTTTGAACCCCCAAGCAGTACGACGCCATGACGCTGTTCTTCGTTTTTCAACTGGTCGAGCAACTCTCGTTGCTTTGGCAACATGCCGATACTTGCCCAATCACGCATGACGCTTTCAGCGCGGTTGAAGTCTAACCGAACAAGATGCTCACTTGATGAGCCAGATGAGGTCATCGTCACA
>JAKVBR010000108.1:0-2611 GCA_022447165.1 Phycisphaerales bacterium
GTACAACAAAATGTACTGACGTAACAGCTGATGCTTGTGCTGGTTTTGGTGGTACTTACAAAGGTGATGGCACAGAATGTGCTACTACTGACTGTGCTGCTATTGAACCTGGAGATACTTGCGAAGTAGCTATTGAAGTAGTGGATGGCGCAAATGCGTTTGACACTACTAACATGACTGCTGGTGCTGATCTTCCAACATGTGCTGAAGATCCTAACTTTGGTTGGGAAACTCCAGTACGCGACGTTTGGTTCAAATGGACAGCTTCAGAAACTGATAACTACGACATTACTACTTGTGATGCAGGTTCCTACGACACAGCTATGGTTGTGTACGAAGGCGACTGCTCAAACCAAGTAGCATGTAGTGGTGACGCAGCAGCTGACGCTTCATGTCAAACATTTCACGCTGCACTTGTTCTATCAGCTACTGCTGGTGAAACATACTACATCCGCGTTGGCGGTTGGCAAGAAGGCGACTACGGTCCAGGTACACTTGGTATCGCAATCGTTCCACCACCACTTGATGGTGCTTGCTGTTTCCCTGATGAAAGTTGTCTAGACAACTTGGACAGTGATAGTTGTAATGACTTTGGCGGTTCATTCGCAGGCGAAGGCTCAAATTGTGCTGATGGTGTCTGCGAAGCAGGCGCTGGTGATACGTGTGATACAGCTGTTGTTGCTGTATTAGGTGCTAATGCCTTTGATACGACAACCAACACAGCTTCACAAGATGATCCTGATGATTCACAATGTGCGGGCACATACCTCGATTGGGGTGGAAGTCCTGACGCATGGTTCATGTGGACACCTGACTCAACTGGTCTTGCATCATTTGATACTTGTGACAGTTCGTCATATGACACATCCATGGTCCTTTACGAAGGTTCATGTGATAACCAAGTCGCATGTAACGGTGATGGCACAGGCCTTTCTGATTGTCAATCATACTATTCTTACATTGCAGATTTTAATGTCTCAGCTGGTACCACTTACTACATCCGTCTTGGCGGTTGGAATGCTGCTACTGGCGCAGGTACATTGAACATTAGCTTCCTTGGCGGTGACGCAGAAGCAGCTTGCTGCTTCGCTGATGGTTCATGTTCTTTATTGAGTCAAGATGATTGTGCTAATGCAGGTGGTAGCTGGAACTCATCAGGCGACTGTTCAACAGTTGACTGTTCAGTTCTTTACGTCTGTGACGGTGATGGTTGGGGTCCAACTGTCACAACTGGTGCATGGACTGCAGGAACATCAGACACAGGTTCTGGTTACATCCGAGCAGCAGGTGTCGATGGTGCTTCAGGATCCACGCTTACAGTATGGGGTCTTGAACTCATGTATGACGCAAGTGCTGGCTGGATGGCATGCTCAGGTAGTGGCGTAGCCACAATGTCAGTCGTTCTATACGACGCAGATTTCAATGTTATTGGTGAATACAATGCTGTATCAGCTAATGGCGTGGAAACTGGTGATGTTTATGCTGATACCTACCCATTGGTAGAATATACACTTGATGTCGCAGTAGCAGGCGCTGCTTATGCAAGCGTTGCTTCTGAATCTGCAGGAGAAGGCGAATGCTGGTTCCTTTGGATGAGTGCAGACGGTACTGATAGTTATGTTAACGACGGTACTGGATGGGCTCCTGAAGACTTCGGTGTCTCACACTGTATTAACTAAGTCTTTAACCATTTAGTTATTTACGCAGCCCCCAAGCATTTGCTTGGGGGCTGTTTCTTTGTTTTCTATTTGATTCTTTCTCTTGCTAGAGTACAATGACCTGTTGGAGAAAGACTTTGTACACTTACTTCTTGTTCGTAGTTTTTGTAATGATTGGAAACCTGACTGCAACAGCAGATGTGGTGTTTGACCAGATTGGAGTCATGGATGGGAGTTCAGTTGGTAACAGTTACGCTTCATCGCAATATTTCGAATCAACCTATCCTGAATATGATATTGCTTCTTTGGATAACTTCTCAATAGAGACCCCTCTATCTTTCAACCGTATTGAATGTGTTGTTGGTGGGTGGAATGGATTTGAAGACCCAACATCGATAACTTACTTTCAAGGGAACATCTATGGTAATCCTGAGGATGCGAGCCAATCGTTGATTGGTAATGTGGCGTCTTGGAACATAGATAGTGCAGATAGTGTTGTTGTTGATGATTGGGGTGGGTTTGGTTTCTTGATTGACTGCCCCACTACACTGATCATCAATCAGTCAGGTGAATTCTGGGTTTCTCTGATTCCTCAAAACGATTTTGGTCCAAGTGGTCAAACTGGCATCGCAAATTCATTTATTGGCGATGATGTTCCTGCAATGCAAGCAAATCCTGGAGAAGGATTTGGCTTTGGTCCCTTGCAAGAATTGAAAAGTGAACTCGCGATTCGATTGTCTTCGGGTGTAGTCAAGGACCCATGCAAAGACCCACTTCCGATTCAATGCAGTTCAGATGTAAACAGAGATGGCGTTGTGTCTTTGCCTGATCTTCTTATAGTGATTGCTAATTGGGGTGCATGTGGCGATGGGATAAATCGACCAGAGGGTGATGTCGCTCCCCTGCCAAATGGTGATTGTTGCGTAAACCTTACAGACCTTCTCGCTGTTATA
>JAKVBR010000108.1:2621-5858 GCA_022447165.1 Phycisphaerales bacterium
TAAGTGATTGGTCAGCTGATTGTAATGAGTATGGTGCATGTTGCTTAAGTCAAGGCAAGTGCATTGAGAACGTGTTAGAAGAAGATTGCGTCTTAAATGGCGGTGTGTATGGCGGGCATGGAACTGATTGCACTGCGATCGAATGTGTTGCTGCTGCTTGTTGTATTGAGTCAACATGCTCGCAATTGACAGAAAGTGCTTGCATTGACGCTGAAGGATATTTCTTTGAAGCAGAGTCATGTGGTGCTTTTGACTGCAGTTCACTTTCTAATGGGGATGAGTGTAGTAATGCAATCAACGTGACGGAGGGCCAATTCTCTTTTAACACGAATTACATGACACCAAGTACGCCGTTCCCAGACGATAAAATATGTGCTAGTACAAATTTAAACTGGGGAGAGAGTGCAGATGTTTGGTTTGTATTTACGCCTGTAACAAATGGTTACTATCGAATCTCGACGTGTGATCAAGAAAGTTATGACACCTCAATGGTCCTCTATGAAGGCAATTGCTCAACACAAATCGCGTGCAATGGTGATTCGGAAATCGAAGGCGATGAAGAGGGATGCCAACTTTACTATTCTTCAATTCAGCATGAACTCTTGCCACAATCTGAATACTACATTCGAGTAGGTGGTTGGAAAGGTGCTACAGGAGCTGGCGCGTTAACGATTTCATTAGTTCCAGACCCCCTCCCTGGAGCATGTTGTTTTGAAACTGGCAGTTGCATTGACACGCTTATCATTAGTGAGTGCCAAAATTTTGGCGGAGTGTTCCAAGGTGAAGAATCAGTCTGCAGTGACGGTGTTTGTCATGTTATAACATCAGATGAGTGTGAAACGGCAGAACAAGTTTTTATTGGTGCTTCTAGTTTTGATACGGAGCAATCAACCCCAAGTGAACCATTCCCAGATGAGTTAGCCTGCACTGATGAGTTTTTAAATTGGGGAAAAAGCCCAGATGTTTGGATGTACTGGATTGCGACCTACGATGGGATTGTGAATTTTAGCACATGCGATATTGATAGTTTTGATACTTCTTTAGTCGTGTATGAAAGTAATTGCTTAAATCAGATTGCATGTAATGGTGATGGGTATCCGAACGCGGATTGTCAGACATATTATTCTTCAATCAATGTTGAAGTTTCCTTAGGTGAGACTTATTACATTCGTATTGGTGGTTGGCAAGGCACAATTGGCGAAGGAAAACTTATCATTGATGACTCCCCAACAAAAAAAGTTGGAGCATGTTGCGTTGAAGATTCTTGCTTAGACAGTTTGCCAGATGTCAGTTGTTTAAACAGCGGCGGAACGTGGTATTCTTCAATGGAATGCGATTCAGTCACTTGCGATGAATCTACGTTGTGTGAAGATGCATTCTTAACGCAATTCCCAATGCCAGGATCTGAAGATTGGTTTGCAGGTACTTCAGCATCAGATGCGATACAAGGCATTGATTATAAACGGTCTGAATTTATTGACGTCGAATCAATTTCAACACTACGCGTGTTTGGCATCCAGTTACGATTTGATGCAAAAGAATATGAGTGGTACACATGTGATGCAGATTTCACATTTAATGTTCGGAATTATGCTGATGATGAGGGGTTGCCAGGAGACTTAATTGAAGAACATTTAGATATTTATGCAACCAAGATTGAGACTGGAATCCTGTATGGCGGAGTCTATGAACTCATTCAGTGGGAGATTGAACTGCCTCTTGTTAATGTAGAACATCTCAGTGTACAATCTGCTAGTGAGGGGTTGGACTGCTGGTTCTTGTGGATGAATTCTTCTGATGGTGATAGCACCTCGTCTCGCTTTAGTAATGGGAAGTGGAATGCGGAACCATACGATTTGTCAATATGTGTCGATGAGTGATTTTACATATAGTGCTTTGTATGGACTATAAAAAAATAGTACTTCAAGTGCTTTACTGTTCAATTGGGATAGCAGTTGCTGCGGGAATAATTGCACTTTTTACAGGTGTTCAGGACGCAGTCATTAGCCGATTGATAGGCACATCTCTGTTGACAGCAGCATCAACTTGTTTATTGTTAGTTGCCATACGGCTTTCTGAAACAGATTCGTATCGACCATTATCGTTTTGCATTTCGGTCTTGACTCATTTCATATACTTCTTTTTCTTTACTGCGATTTGGTGCTACTTGTTCAGAGGAGATGAAGATGTCTTTATGATGTCAGCATTAATGCTTCTGGCTTCGACAACCCCACTGTGTATCGGATCTACCTTGTTAGGCGTTCAACGTTCAAGGATCTCCGGATGGATTCTTATTGGTACATGGGGCTTCGTCACTCTGTGGTGGATTGCTGATGTCTGGAATAATCCTCATCGATTTTCAGAACACGTTGGTTACACGATTCCAATTGCAATCTATGGCACAATGGCTGCCTTTCTATTCCTGAATTGGAATCAAACATTAATTTGGTTTGGATTGCTGCCAAGTGCGGCTTCTTTTGTGATAACAGAAGCAATCGTGTTTTTTTACATTGTTGATTCTCAAGTCTTAAATAAATTATGGGGATTTGCGATGTTAACTTCTTGGATTGCGGCGTCACTAAGTTTGCCAAACATGCTGTTTTTTAGAACCCCTGCGTACAGTGTTAAGATTTTCGAGTGTATAACAACAGTATTAATCGTCATCGCACTAGGTTTTGTAGCAATACTCATTTATTACACTGCAACTGGTCAACAGCCTTTTGAATGGCAGATTCGATTTGGCTCTGGATTTAGCATTCTTGCTTCTTCAGGAGTCCTCGGGACACTAGCCTGGCAATCTGTTCAAGTGTTTATGATTCCGAAAGCTAGTAGTTCCTTCCATTTGGACATCACGTGTCCGCGGTGCAGTGAGAAAATCTCTCTTTTCCAAGGAAAAAACAATTGCCCATTTTGTAATTTATATATGCAGATTAATTTTGCCGCACCGAATTGTGGCAACTGCCAGTATGATTTGACAAAATCTAACTCTAATACCTGTCCTGAATGTGGGAACAAGTTGTTGATTGAAACTAATGGTACGTAATCTACTCACTTTTTTTGTTTGCTCATTGATAACTTGCTGTTCGTCAGAAGAGCAACAGATGCCTGAGTTTACAATTCCTATGCATTCACTAGATCCTGAAGCCGCATCAGCGATTCAGCGGTTGCAACAAGAGTTATCTACTGCACCAAACTCAATGCAGTTATGGCAAAACTATGCGAAACTACTTCATGCTC
>JAKVBR010000109.1 GCA_022447165.1 Phycisphaerales bacterium
AAATCACCTCGATAACTAGGCAGCGATGCGCCATCGACTTGTTCGATATCGCTTGACCGTGGTTTTGCAAATTGTCCAGCAATTCTTCCAACCCTTACTACGCTTTTGTTCATCGAATGAACTAGCACCAGCGACATTTGGAGAATGACTTTCAATTGGCCCGTGATGTGTTCTGGCCTGCAATCTAAGAAGCGTTCAGCACAATCACCGGCTTGCAACAAAAAGCGCTTGCCTTGGGTGGCCTCGGCAATCTGTGCTTTCAGCGCTTCAATTTCAAATGAAGAAACAAGTGGGGGGAGTGAGGCAACGACTTGTTCTGCTTTGAGCAGATCTCCTTCGCTAGCATAGGACGGCTGTTGAGCCGTCTCTTTTTCTTGCCAACTTGTTGGGGACCATGTCATTGTTTCAGAATGCGGGCGAGAGGACTCGAACCTCCACGGGTGTTACCCCACCAGAACCTAAATCTGGCGCGTCTGCCAATTTCGCCACGCCCGCAGCGTTGTGGAGGGATATCATACTTTGAAACGGACTTTTCTCATACCATATTCACTATGAACTTTGTAACTAACTCATTCCTACCACTTCTCGCCCGCCTCGTCATTGGAGCAATCATGTTGACTTCTGGCTGGGTCAACTGCTTCGGACAAATCGAAATCCGTGAAGGCATCGCAATCGACCTCGCTGCGATGGACATTTCGACTTATGAGCAGGTCTCTGAAGATGCAACTGGATACTCAACAGACCCAAACAGGGTTGTCCATACAACAAGAGGGCTCAATCGCATTGTCTGGCTCGTTCATCAGAAGTGGCCAGACATTGGGTCATGGGCAACCATCATCGGCGGGTGCGCTGCAGGTGCTCAGTTACTTGCTGGAGTACTATTGATTGTTGGATTGTTCACTCGTTTCGCGACATTTCTTGTTCTCGTTGCAAGCGGTGGGGCGGTCTACCTCGTTGCAGTCCACACGCACAGCATGTTCACCATGAATCCATTTGAGTGGCCACTTGACTCTCACCGATTTATGCAACTGTTTGCTGGGCTGATGCTCTGCGTTCTATCGCTGCAACTGCTCGTCAGTGGCGCTGGCGGACTTTCAATAGATGCTCGGCACCGTGGAAGTTCAGGCAATGCCGAGAAAAAACGCGACGCTTAACCGCACAGCAGGTTTCTTTTGTACGCTGTAACTCAAGATGAGTCAGCAACAACAAGGTGACGCATCCAAAGCAATTGCTTGGGTTGTTTCGATTGGATTACATGTAGGATGTGGCGTTGTTGCGTTCTTTGTCACATGGACCATCATTCGCACGAGCGATGATACGCCCCACCGCGTCACGCCCACTTGGCATAACGAGCCAGTCCTTCTTGATGCATCAATTCCAACGGTAGGTGAGGCATCGATTGATTTGACGCTCGATGTCCCAACCATTTCAGAAGTCATTCAGTCGCCAGTCAAAGATGGTTATCAAGTGCTTGAATCATTACAGGGAAAAGTCGAACTGCCTGAGTTTGTGAAGCGAACGCCTGAAGAAGAAGCAAAGTTTATGGGGCTTGATGCCGCATCGGCAAAATCCCTTGTCTATGTTGTTGATGCATCCGGCTCAATGTTGCTTCATTTGTCTGAAGTGCTCAACGAACTTGAGCGTTCGCTTCAATCGCTCCATCCAAAACAAACATTTGCAATTGTTTTTTTTCAAAAGGACAAAGCGATTCATGTGCCACCAAAAGGCAAGTTGCAATCGGCGCACGGCACTCAAATCCAAGAAGCCATGGATTGGATTCGCAGCAGTGGGCAGGTCATCCCTTCGGGCTCAAGTAATCCAATGGCAGCAATTCGTTCGGCTGTTCGATTAAGACCGGATGTTGTGTATCTTCTGAGCGAAAACATCACTGGCTCTGGGAAGTACGCCATTAAGTCAAGTGAACTACTCGATGCTCTTGACCGGTTAAACCCTATTGATGTTAAAACAGGGAAGCGACGGGTAGAAATCAACTGTATCGAGTACCTCACGCACGATCCATCAGGAACCATGAAGCAAATTGCATCGATTCATGGGGGAGAAGATGGTTATACATTTGTATCGCGTGGTACAGTAAACGAGTAAGGAGAGAAAAGGCATGGAAGCCACGGTTCAATCGTTATTTTGCAAGTCGCTGTTTGGAGTATTCACTGCAACTAGTGTGTTTGATGCAACTGCCCATGCGTCATCGATTAATCGTTCCTTTGCAGAAGCATTTTTTATATCTCGTAGAAATGACGGGTCAATTGAACTCATCGGCAGCGGCGTGACATGGTTGCTTCTTACGCTCAGTGTTTGCGCAATTGGGTTGATGATTCATTTAGCATTATCAAACAGGCGAAGCACCGTCTTGCCGAACGAAACACTTAACACAGTTCGCAAACTGATCAAACGAAAACAATTTCAAGCAGCAATTGATATCGTTGCAAAAGACAAATCATTTGTCAGTCACATTTTGCATGCAGCGTTTAAAGAAGCGAAGTTTGGCTTCCCCGCCATGATGAAAGCGCTGGAACAAACAGCAGATGAACGGGCGACTGCACGATTGCGCAGAATTGAACTGCTCAACGTTGTTGGGCAAGTAAGCCCCATGATTGGTCTGTTCGGAACGGTGTACGGAATGATTATTGCATTTGGAGCAATCGTTGCAGCAGGCGGTTCCGCAGACCCAGTTGCACTCGCTGGTGGAATCGGCACGGCACTCACAACAACCTTCTGGGGATTGGTTGTAGCAATTCCAGCCCTTGCTGGATACGCAGTGTTGCGAAATCGCATCGACGCGCTCACGATTGAAGCAACGATTGAGGCAGAGCATATCCTTCATCTCTTTAGACCAAAAAATAACTCGCAAAGCGAGCGTGCTACGGAAAGTGCAGTTGAGTCAGAGTCAAAACAACCGGTAGAGGTTTTGACTTGATTCGCAGAGGGCAAGCATCTTCTGCGATTCATGCAAACATGACGCCGATGATCGACGTTATCTTTTTGCTCATTGTGTTCTTCGTCGCTGTTTCCCAAATCGTTGATCGCGACGCAGTACCCCTTGATTTACCTGCGTTTGAAGAATCAGCGGCATCTGAGATTGGCATCGAAGATAAAGTGATTGTGAATCTCATCAGCAATCAAGAGGGACAAGTCAGTCAAATCCACGTCAGGGGGCATGATGTGGCAATTGAAGATATTGAAACGCTACACCGTATTGTCACCACGGGTATCAACGGCGGCGCAAAGGAAATTCACATCAGGGCCGAACGGACGGCGGCCTATCAATATGTTTATGAAGTGTTTGAGTCCATCCAGTTACTAGAGGGTGCTAAACATGTGCAACTCGTCATCAAGGATGATGCAGGATGAAAAAGAATGGCTTTAAACAAGGTGTCATCGGGCTTAATCTCACTTCAATGATCGATGTTGTGTTTTTGCTGCTCATTTACTTTATGGTTGCAACTGAATTCAAAACATCTGAAGCCGCATTTGCGATGGACCTTCCTGAGCGAATCGAGCAATCCTCCACGCTGTTTGATGATGAACCCTTGATCATTCTCGTTGACTCCGCTGGCGAAGAAATACATGATGTGCGAATGTCGGTTCTTGGCCCTTGGGATGATGTGCAAACGCCTGAAGCATTACGAGCGTTTCTTTACAAAAATGTTGCTGATGGATTCGGGAAACAGGGTTACTTTACATTAGACCACCCCATTGTCATTCGACCAGCCAAAGACGCGCACTGGGAACATGTTCTTGCTGTGTATAACGCAGCGGTTCACGCAAAATACACCAACATTACGCTGGATGAACCAACATGATCTTCAAATTGTTGTTAACAGTTGCTCTGTCCGCTTCCTCCCTAGAGCACATCAAAGTTGAGTTGTTTGAGCAATGGTCAGAAGAGAACTTGTTTCCAATGGTTTCATTCGGTTTGCCAACTCAGCATGAAATGCAAGACGTTGAATCGTGCTTAGACGATTTGCTAAAGCAACTTAATGTTACAATTGGCCAAGCACTCAGTGAAGAAGAGCGATTGATTGAGTTGCCCTTCCTGAACGGGATGGTTGCGGGGTTACTTCTCGGCCGAGAGGGCAACGCTGAGTTGTGTCTAAAGCATCTAGAAGGGCTTGATGATGTGGTGTATGGATTTTCTTCCTCAAAAATGTGGCGTATGCGATTGCAGGCCTATGTAGCACTTCACGATTACACCGCCGCTCAACATGCAGCACAAGAACTTCGTTCACTCCGACATGTGTCAACAGAAGATCAGACAGTGCTTGCGCTTTTTGAGATTTCACAACTATTGACTGGCCCTAATCCAAACATCGAAGATGCGGTTCAGCGCTTCAAGCAACACGACCAATCATTGATTGACAGCAAGCACTTCCGATTGCGAGATGCATTTGCATGCGGAGCGCTCAACCTGATGCAATCCCACAGTGGTAAGAAACAGATACTCATCAGCCGCCACTCGTTAGATGCGGCGTTGTATCAAAGTAATGCAGTGGCTCGCAATGCATTGCGCGAACTCAACAGCCGCCTTGAAACGCCGGTTCAATTTTTGAAAAGCGACGATCATCCAGTGAGTAAAGCCCTTGCGTACTGGAATGACATTGAATCGCTACAGCAAGAGAGCGCAAAGCGAGTTGCCCCGCTCATCGAACTTGCTCTTGCGGGAAATCATGAAGCGAGTGCAACACTCCTATCAACATATAGAACCAACCCAACCGTGCTTGATCACATCGATTTATTGTTTGATCACACGGTCGTTACAAATGACAGAAATGTTCGAGAGTATTGGACGCTTCAAAGAGCAATTCACTGCATCAATAACAACAAGAGGGAAGAAGGGCTTGAGTACTTGTACCTTATTCCTGAATCGTCAACATATGCCGAAGACGCGACAAGAATTCTAAGACAAATCCACGAATTGAATGCAGACGTGCTCATGGGGACTTTAAAGCAAGTGTCTGGAGATTCAGAAGCATGCACAGCATTAGCGCAATCATGGAACGCGAAGACGAAGATAAAGGTCGCACGCGAATTGTTAAATCGGATGCACGCCAGCCCAGATGATTGGCATTTGAAATCAATTGAAGCGTTCATCGGAGAGCCCAATGAATTGCCAAGTTACATGAGTGGAGAGTTTTTTCGCTTGCTCGGTGATTCAGAACATGCTCAGCTACATTTCAAACGCGCAATTGACAAGGATGGCGAAACCATCGAAACGCTCGCGGGCCTTGCCGATGTGACGCGTAATGCTGACGCAATGAAGCGGGTTGTGCTTTCAACATCTCAAGAGACGCAAAAAACGTATTGGTATTGGCTTGCGAACTTGCGTTTGATTGAATGGCATTTAGAAGATGGTGGAAGCAAAGTTGACGCGATTGCAAAAGTGAATCGTTTAAGAAAAATGGATGCCTCGCTTGGAGGCACCCATTTTCAAAATCTGTTTAATGAACTTTGTGAATAGATTGATTAAGAAGCTTTTCGACTGCGCGCTTTATCTTGCTGCATTCGATCTCTTAATCGTTTGAGCGAATCGATTTCGATTTGCCTGACACGTTCCCGGGTGAGTCCAACAACGAGTCCGATTTCTTTCAGGGTGAGTGGTTCTTGGCCTTCAAGACCAAAGCGTAATCGAAGCACCCTTGCATCACGATGGTCAAGTTGGCTCAAGAAAGAAAGGGCATCTTTAATCGTTTCTTGCTGTTCAACTTGTTCATCTGGTCGCTTGTTTTTGTTGTCCTCAAA
>JAKVBR010000011.1 GCA_022447165.1 Phycisphaerales bacterium
AGTATCAACCCCGTAAGAAGCGTGTGGATGCCATTCGTGAAACTCGCTTACAAGAGCAAGCGTTGTATACATATAATCATATTGCGCAAACTGCATCTCTTTTGCATTAGTGTTTGACCAACCCAACGCATCATGCAATGAAAGTGTTTCACTTGCTTCTTCTAGCTGTTCTGCCGCTTGATCAAGCGAACTTTCGACCGCCCCAATATTAAGTGGTTCTGCAGGAGAAAATGTTAACTCACTTGGTAGTGGATTATGTGTAACTGGCCACTCAGCGTAGAGGTCTTCTTGAGCAAGGTCGACTTCAAGCGAGCGATGAGGAGGCGCGTCTGCATTCATTGCATCGCTTGTTTCTTGCATAAGGGCCTTTACTTCTTCATCAATATGATGGAAACCGCCACTGCAGGCAGCAAGAAGCAAAAAAGGAATGAGGGAAAGAATCTTCATAGAGTTGTTAATTTTAACACCCTAGATATCATGTGAATGACTCAAATGCCTAAACAATCAAGTGAACATCCAAATGTGTGGGTTTTTGACCACCCAGTGATTCAAGACAAACTGACGAGAATCCGTCAAAAAAACACGCAACACACAGATTTCAGGCGACTTCTGAATGAAATTGCTGGACTCATGTGCTTTCAGTTATCACGCGACTTCCAGACGATGGATGTTGAAGTTGAAACGCCGCTTGAAGTTGCAAAAGGAAAACGACTTGCGGAGCCAGTGACACTCGTGCCAGTTCTACGGGCGGGAGTTGGAATGACAGATGGCATATTGCAAATGATTCCCGAAGCACGGGTTGGGCATATTGGCGTGTATCGAAATGAAGAAACAAAAGAGCCAGTACCGTATTACAGCAAAGTGCCAGCAGACATTGCTGATGGGCCGGTCTTGTTGATTGATCCAATGTTAGCCACAGGCGGTTCAGCATCATACGCAGCGAACATCCTTTTTAATGAACATGGTTGTACAAACGTACAAATGGTTTGTCTTGTTGCTGCCCCAGAAGGTGCAGCTCGATTACGAGAAGACCATCCATCAATGAAGGTGTACACAGTATCACTTGATCAGTGTTTAAACAAACATGGGTACATTGTGCCGGGGCTAGGCGATGCTGGTGACAGAATCTTTGGAACGCTATAACTCATCATGCCTGAGCATAAGAACAAAAACTTCGACAGACCGGGAGGATACTCAACGCCGCTTGGTTCAATTGCATCGCAAAGGCACAATGAAAATTACGAAGATGTCACACTGCTTGGTGATCAAGCGAGACCCCATCTACCAGAACGAAAACACATTTCCCCAACGCATTCACTCAGTCATCCAGAGACGTCACTCTACATTGGTGACTGTAGAGAAGTGTTAGCAAATTTGCCAGAGAAAGGCGCTGTAGATTTAATCTTTGCTGACCCCCCATTTAACTGGGATGTCCCTTATGAAAATTGGTCGGATGATATGCCTCGATCGGTGTTTGAAAGATTTACATTTGATTGGTTAGACCTTTGTATTGATTCACTCTCCCCCACCGGCGCCATTTGGGTCAATATTCCAGATGACACAGCAGCTGAAGTTGTACTTCACTTAAAACGAAGGGGACTCATCATGGTGAATTGGTGCGTGTGGCATTTTCGTTTCGGTCAATACCGTGAGGGCTCCTTCATCATGAGTAAAGTGCATGCGCTTTATTTTGTAAAAGATCCAGTCAATAGAACATGGAATAGTGATGCAATCTTAGAGTTGAGTGACAGGGCTACGATTTACAACGATAAGCGCACACAAGAAAAAGGCAAAAACAAAGGGATGCGCGTCCCAATGGACGTGTGGTATGGAAAGTATTGGGGGCGAGTGCAGGGAAATAGTAGAGAACGGCGTCACGGTCATCACAATCAGATACCAGAGGTCTATTTAGAACGCGTCATTTTGGCGTGTTCAAATGAAGGGGATTTGGTGTTAGACCCATTTGCTGGAAGTGGAACAACAAGTACGGTTGCAAGGGCACATGGCAGACGTTCGATTTCAATTGAGTGCTCCGAAGTGAATGCTGCGAGTGCATGGGAGCGAATCTCTACTATTGGGATGATTCGTAAGAACTGTTCATTTGGACAATCGTCTGCAATTCACAAAAAAAGAACCACTTAATGCCGCTTCCATCAGCAAATGTCTCAGACCCATCTTCAGTGATCGGTGTATTCAAAGAAGCAACAACTCACTTGCTTGCACTATCTATTGGTTCGACACACAAACTTCCAAGCGAGGGAACAGTTGTTGTGTCTGGAGATTTACACGACAACCCTTTTCACCTTGCCAAAATCATTAAACTCGCCCAATTAGAAAATGGATCAAACCATGTGGTGCTTCAAGAATTAATCCATGGCGTTACGCACCATGATGAACACGACTTGAGTTACCGAATGCTTCTTAGAGTTGCAGCACTCATCAATCATTTTCCGAAGCAAGTACACCCCTTGTTAGCAAATCACGAGTTGTCTCAGTTAACGCAAAGAGAGATTACAAAAGGTGGCGTTGAAATGGTTTGGCGTTTTACTGAAGGCGTGAAGCATGTATTTGCAAAAAAATCTTCAAAAGTACTTGATGCAATCGATGAATTTTTAAAAGCAATGCCTCTTTCTGCGCGTTCAGAATCAGGGCTCTTTTGTTCGCACAGTCTTCCAAACGAGGCCGTCATGGGTGTGTTTGACACTACTGTTATTGATCGGCGATTAAAGAAAACTGATTTACAAAGCGATGGCTCAGCATACTTCATGGTCTGGGGAAGGCAACACACCCAAGCGCAGTTAGATAAACTTGCCAATGCGTGGAATGTCAATCTGTTTTGCTTAGGTCATGCATATGTTCCAGATGGAATCTGCGCAAACTTTAACAACATGGTGCAACTCAATAGTGACCATCAAGGTGGGGCGGCGTTACAACTTGACTTATCCTCAATTCGAGATGCAAAACAGGCCTTGCGACTATCCATAAAACTTCAAAACCTTAGGATGGATTCTAGTGAACTCTAACTCCATCATTCCCAAAACGCTTGCAATTGAGTTAACGCTTCAAAATGGTGAAGTTGGGGTTTCAACAGCAGACGGTGATGTACTCATCGAATGCATCCAATCTGGCTCAAGAGACACAGACGACGTCTTGCCTGCGATTGATGGGCTTATGAAAAAAGCGAATCTACAACCAAAAGAACTCTCATTGATTGCACTTTCAATTGGTCCAAGTGGTTTCACGACAATGCGTATTGCGACCACAATTGCAAAACACGTGTCATTTATCACGAGTTCGCCAATTGTTGCTGTTCCTTCTGCAGTGTCTGCCGCAGAAGCAATGAACGAGTACGAATCGCTGCTCGCTATTGAGGCTGTGAAAGGTGATTCGTTTTGGCTCTCAACACTGACTCGTAAAAGCGGTGTGTGGCAGTGCGAAGCAGAACTCTCAACAATCGACTTGGTGCAGCATGCGTCATTTACCCAGCAAGGCATTCTTTGTGATGCACAGCATGGTGAAACCGCTAGCGCTTTTCATCTTCCAATACTTCCATACACACCAAACGCAGCAGCACTGATGCGTGCAAGCAAGTTGTTTTATGATGTCGGTACAACAATAAATGCTAGAGCACTTGCACCGATTTACCCACGGGAACCCGAGGCGGTGCGTAAATGGAACGCGCGACGTAACGCCCGATAAGTCGAACGTCACCGCGTTTAACCCGCAGTAACAGACCAATCACGTTACATTTTTCGCCCATCTTCACAATCATTGTGAAGTCTGGTGGTTTTGGGGACGAAGGTGCTTCAGGCAAACTGGGAAGCATGCGGACTTTTTGGTCCTCCCTCCCAAAATGAATACTTGCCCATTAGATCAACAGTATTGAAACGCAAGGAACTGAACACATGACTGAAGAAATACTCAATAAACAAGTTTTTACAACAGGTGAGGCGGCAAAGATTTGTAATGTTTCACAACAAACGATCATTCGTTGTTTTGACAGTGGTCGCCTTCAAGGTTTTAAAGTACCCGGATCACGCTTTAGACGGATTCCACGAGCAGAACTCATACGATTTATGCACTTAAATGGCATAGATGCGTCAAACATGGAGTCAGGGCCAGCACACATTCTCGTCATCGGTATTCCAAGCAACGGCATTGACGCAGTGGTTCGTTCTCAAGCAATTGGGCATAACATCCAGATTCACCACGCTGCAAGTGCTTACGAAGCCGGCTATCTAACACATAAACTAAGCCCTGGACTCATTTTATGTAGCAATGAACAGCACTCTGCAATTCAGCAGTCATGCTCAAAACTCTGTGAGGAATCTGACAGACCTATTGTTGTAAAAATTGAGAATTACAACAACTCTCTGAATATGGACTCAAATTTCACCGATTCAAACCAAGCAATTAAAGACGCAGTTGAGCAATTGCTCACCGCATAACGAACTGAGCAAAGCGCACTAGAAAGGCGAATATGGATTACTTTGACAAAGCAATTGAAAACTCATTCAACAAACAGAGTGACGACTCCCCTGGCACAATCTGCATCGTGGGTGGAGCGCAATCAATCGTTGAATCGCTTCGCGCCCTTCTTGAAGTTGCTGGCCACGACGTGAAATGCGTTGCAAACAGTAAGGCCTATGAAGAGTATCTAACATATCACCATGTCGATGTGACTTTGGTGTCCTGTCAAACGAAGGTGCATTGTGAAGAGGTTTTTGAAACAACTTCATTGCTTTCTGACTCAACAATCATTACTGGCTTCACATCAAATCCATCTTATGAAGCAGCAATTGAATTCATTCGTTGCGGTGGAGTAGATTTCTTCAATCTCCCTGACGATCTCGATGGTGTGTGCGAACGCATTCAACTCGCACTTGCGCAATCTAGAGTCAATCAAGATTCAATAGAAAACACAAATCAAATTGTTGACCTATGTAATCAACTCAATGAAGAACGACATCGCATTGAAAATGAAAAAGACACGCTTTGCAATGACTTAGCAAACTCATTCTGTGATACTGAAAAACGGATGAAGCAAGTGGCAATGTGCGCTGAGTTCAAAACACTCATTAATCAAGAACTCGATGTTGAATCAATGTTACGCACTGCACTTGGATACTTGCTCACACGGGTCGGTGCGATGAATGTCGCTGTGTATCTACGAGAAAGCAATTCTGATTGGGGCGTTGGTGCGTTCGTAAACTACGACCGCCAAGCAGATCACTATCAAACACTCATGAACAACATGATGTCACCAGTCTGCTCTGCAGTTGCTTCAGAACCAAATCTCAGTAAATATACTGACGGCGAGGTATTCGCAAACTTGTACGATCTAGATACTGAAGATTTTGTGGGTTCTGAAGTCGTCACATTTGGTTGCTTTAATGACAATAAGTGCATGGCAACAATCGTCCTCTTTAAAAGCGACACAAAACCGTTTACACAAGACACGATTGAAACGCTTGAATCCCTTCGTCAAATCTTTGGCCAGCAGCTTGGCACAATTCTTCGAATCTACAACCGAGCAGAAAGCACGTGGCCAAGTGAGTCAATTGACAATGATGATGATTGGTCATTTGGAAAAGCGGCATAATCCCCCACTATTTGTTAGTTTGAACCCATCGAAACCAATCGGATATTGTTACGGCCAATGACTTCACCAATTTGGTGTAGCAGTTTTGGCTCAACAACAACCTTCTGGTTTGATCTGAGCGTTGCTACATGTCCTGCGGTATTGATGTGGACCACAACCTCAGCAGGCCTTGCGCCATTTGCAATACGTGAAGCTCCTGCCTGCTTCAACAATCCTGAAACCAACTCCATCTGACCTTTTGCAAGACCTGATTTTTCTTGTTCGATGAATGTCAACTCTAATCGCTTTGCAAGATAAAGCGGCGCATCTTGCGATGGCATGACTTGGTTGATGAGTAGTTGCAACTCGCCGCGAGAGCGGTCAATTTTGCCAACAACAATGACAACCTCATCCTGCTGAAGAAGTTCAGCATATTGTTGATAGGCATCTGAGAAGATGACACAATCTATTTTTCCTGCCTTGTCTTGGATGGAAAGCATTGCCATTTTCTTCCCTGCTGAACGACCATTGCGTACAACTGTTATTCGCATTGATGCAATCATGCCGCCAATGACAACTTCTCTACCATCTTGTACTTCTTTGAGCATTGGAGTTGTGTGTGAACACCACGACTCTAAATACTCACTGTGGTCATCGAGCGGATGACCGGATACATGAATGCCCAGTACGTCTTTTTCTTGAGCGAGTACTTGCGGTTTCGTCCAAGGCGTGACATCTGGCAGTTTCCACTCAGCATCTACAGTACCATTTTCTTCATCTTCACTACTAAAGAGCCCGCCCTGCCCAACCCTTCTGTCTTCGGCCTCAGAAGCGCCAAACGATATTGCGTTGTCAAGTGCAGCAATAAGGGCTGCGCGTGCTTCAACACCATGAACAGCATCAAAAGCACCTCCACGAATAAGCGCATCAATCGTTGCTCTATTGACAACACGCCCACTTAACCGAGAACAAAAATCAAAGATTGAATTGTAGGGTCCATTCTGCTGACGTTCCTCAACAATCGCATTGACTGCTACACCGCCAGCGCCCTTGACAGCACCTAGCCCGAATCGAACAGAACCATGCAGGTTCGTGAGCGGTTCATCCTCTTCAAACACAACTGAAAATGAAGGCGCAGACTTATTAATATCGGGCGGGCCAACTTCAAAACCAATGTGTGGTTCTTTCTCGGTGTGATCAGGGAACAATGCCCGCTTACAATCAGATATGTACGGCGCCCAATCTTCGGTTTTCTTCGCTTCGCTTTCAAAAGTAAGTACTGCAGCCATGTACTGCACAGGGAAATACGTTTTTAAATACGCCGTTTGGAACGCGATAATGGAATAGCCAGTCGAGTGACTCTTGTTAAAACCATAACCCGCAAACTTTCGGATGAGTTCAAAGAGATCGTTTGCAAATGATTCATCAAGTCCCTTCTTCACCGAGCCCTCAATAAACATTGACCGGTTTGCATCGATGACCTTTTGCTTCTTTTTACCAATTGCCTTAATGAGCGTGTATGCATCGCGAAGTGGAATGTCACCAAGTGCGTGCACAATCTGCATGACTTGTTCTTGGTACACCATAATTCCATACGTTTCTGCGGTAAATGCATCAACAATCTCATGTACTTCTGGAACTTGAGAACGCCCATTCTTTCGATCACAGAACTCACCCATGAGTTCCATAGGGCCTGGCCTAAAGAGTGCGTTTGCAGCAATCAAATCTTCAAAACGCGTTGGTTGCATGTTCTTTAACAACCGGCGCATACCGTTGGATTCAAACTGGAAAATGCCTGCCGTATCGCCTCTTCTAAACAGCGCAAGAACATTGTCATCGGTTAAATCAATACGGTCTAAATCTAGAGGATGGTCATCCTTCCCCATTTCTTTACCGATGGCATTCCACATGACCTCTTCATCGATGTGCTCGGTAATGAGTTGTTTACATAGTTCGATGGTTGAAAGCGTTCTTAAACCAAGGAAATCCATTTTGAGAAGACCAACCGTCTCACATGTCGGCCCATCCCACTGCGTTACAACATCAGATGAGCCAGTCGCTTTTCCGAGCGGGACGATGTTATCAAGCGGCTCAGTTGCGACAACAACGCCAGCAGCATGAACACCAGCGTGCCTTGCGTGGTGTTCAAGTTCTTTTGCAGTGTCAATAACATAGGCAATCTCGTCACTTGATTTGTACTCTTTTAAGAAGTCCTCATTTTTAGTGAGTGCTTCCTCTAGCGTAATGTTCAATTCATTTGGCACTAAGTTCGCTAGTCGTTGCCCCTCTGATGCGCTTAGTCCATGGACTCTTGCTACATCTTTGATTGCGGCCTTTGCCTTCATTCTTCCGAACGTAATGATCTGTGCTACATGCCCGTATTTTTTGCGGACGTATTCAATGACGCCTGCCCTACCATTTTGACAAATATCAATATCGATATCGGGATACTCTGAACGGTTTGGGTCTGTAAACCGTTCAAAAAGCAAACCATATTTTTCAGGGCACGCATTCGATAACCCGAGGACATAGCCAACCATTGTCCCAACACCAGAACCCCTTGCATTCACTGGTATCTTGTGCTGTCTCGCCCAGTTCACAAAATCCCAGACAATGAGAAAGTATGCACTAATTTCTTTATCAGAAAGAATCTTGAGTTCTCTTTCTAATCGATTGCGGATTGCGCCAGTCACTCCATCTTTGCCATATCTCCAAACCAAACCAGATTCACATAACAGTTGCAGTGCAGTGTCACAATCTTGTTGCAACTCCACCTCCGAAGTGCCTTTTTCTTTTTCTGAATCAAATGGGTGGAGTTCGAACTTTGCGCAGTAATCAGCATACCACTCAGTTAAATCGCCTTGTTTATAGATTGACTTCTTCTTCGGGTAGGTCACCCTCACGACAGGCGTATGTGATTTCGAAGTATCAATGTCTACATCACACCGCTGCGCAATCAATTGACTGTTTTCAATCGCTTCTGGAACATCTTCAAAAAGAGAGTGCATTTCCTCAGGCGATTTAACAAAGAGTTCTTTAGGGTAATGGAGACGATTCTCTTCATTCTTTAATTTTTGCATTGAGATGCAGCAAAGTGTGTCGTGTGCGTCCCAATCATCTTTCGTGAGGAAGTGCGCGTCATTGTCACAAACAAGAGGCAAGTTCAATTCTTTTGCAAGTTTGATGAGATGAGGATTGATTGCTTCTTGGTCTTCAACACCATGTCTTTGAAGTTCAATAAAAAATCGCGGCTCACCCTTCTCGTTAGGTGCAAACACCTCTGCATGCCACTCCGCCTCTTCAATTGCATTTTGCCAATGCTCATCTTCTCCAGAATGAACAAACTTAGTAAGGTGATATGCAATCGAACTACCAAGGTGTCCATTGATTGCTATGAGCCCGTCTCCCCACTCTTCAAGTGTGGACTTGTCCATTCTTGGTTTATAGTAAAACCCATTGATAAATGAATCTGAACTTAACTTCATTAAGTTCTTCCAGCCGGTGTTGTTTTCAGCAAGCAGAACCAAATGAAAACCGCCATCGCGAATGCCAGTTGGTGATTTATCTGTTCGATCAAATGGCGCTACATACGCTTCGATTCCAAGAATCGGTTTGATTCCCGCATCTTTTGCTTTTGTATAAAACTCAAAAGCGCCAAACAAATTGCCGTGGTCTGTGACTGCAACGGCATCCATTCCAAGTTCCTGCACCTTACTGATCAGGGCATTTAACTTATTCCCACCATCGAGTAGTGAGTATTCACTGTGGAGGTGGAGGTGGACAAAAGATTGTGAAATCGACTTCTTTTTCAACTTGCTTCCTTGCGTTTCTTATCATACCACCCCGCTTAAAAAGATACGATAGAGAAAATGATGCTCAGACAGTTTCAATGGAATACACCTAAGCCGCAATCCACTCCAGCAAAAGTCGCCCTCTTTGTGTTTGGGCTCATCCTCTTTTTACCTATTTTGGCACTCCTCTTAATCGCCGGCTTTTTCGCAAGCATCGTGTTTGGAGTGCTGATGCTTTTTGGCATCGTGACTGCAAAAATACGCTCCCTCACGCAGAAGGATGATGAGGGCAGGAAAAATGTTCGAGTAAGACGTTAACGAGCGGTTTCTTCGTTCAGTTTGGTTGTGTATGAGCTGAGGAGTTGCTTTGTCATATTCCCAACCGCCCCATCAGCGATACTCTGTTCTTGGGACTGGCTTTGGCCGCCCTCTCTCACAGAAACTCGCATGCCAACCACAGGAAGCACACCCCAACTTGAATTGGTCAAAAAGAGCTCATCGGCCTCAAGGGCGTCATCAAGCGTCATTGATTGCCTACTTGTCCCGATTCCGAGTTCATCGGCTAGGGCAATCACGACATCGCGCGTCACACCTGGTAACACTGCTGAGGGCTCATCTTGCTCGTCTTCTTCTCCTCGAGCAATTGGCGTAAAGAGCGTACCGTTCCTTACAGCAAACAAATTGCTCACGCATCCACTAGCGAGAGTTGCACTTGGCGTAAGCCAGAGCGCTTCGCCGCACTGTTGCATTGCAGCGAGTTGCAAATTCAATAGTTTTGACCAGTAGTTCAGCGTCTTGTGACCTGCCCCAAACTCGTAAGGATTGACGCGTCCGCTTGCGAGGGTTACATGGACACCCTTTTCAAAAAATGCGTCAGGGTATTGAGTTGGTGGTTGAGATTGAATGACGATTGTGGGGTCAGCATTTCCTTGTTCACCAGTTCGCTGAAGCATATTCAGGTCGCCGCCAGTAATCGTGAGCCGCAACCTCGCGTCGCTCTGATCATTTTCCTTAAGGGTGAGATGTAATGCCCCAACAAGGGGCTCAACGTGTAACTTTTCAGTCAGTCGCAATCCAGCCGCAGAACCCTTCAACCGATTCATGTGTGCTTCTGCTTGAAAGACGTTCCCGTTTTTGGCAATCATCGTTTCAAAGAGTCCAACACCATGCTGGAAACCAGCATCAAAGACGCCGACCTTGGCATCCTTTTCATCTACAAATGAACCATTAATCCAAACTTTCATTGTACGGATCCTTCTTGAATGATTCCAGCAATGAGTACTTTTGCATGTACAGAATCACAAATGATTCTGTACTTTGCGATCGGTTGGTGGTTGACTTCAATGCTAGCAACATGAGTTGCTCGTCCATCACCGTAGACCTCATCATCTCCGCTCGTCACAATCACTTGAAACTCTTTATCTGTTTCAATTGATTTGTGATAAACATATTCCAGTGAGAGTTGTAATGGTTGCTTCAAAATTGGATTAACAACCACCTCTTCAACGATTGCAGGATTTGCATGGGCTCTTGGAACTAACTTCGCAACTTCATATCGAACATGGTTGCTGACGCGCGATTCGGTGTAAGAAGCCCACCAAGCAATCACACACGCAATGGTGAGCGTGATTGCAGTGAACATCCATTTTCTGATAAACCGTACCACTTACTTTTAATGACCCCTTAAAGTTTCTGCTCGTTTGATGAGCGCAGAAGGGTCTGCTTCAAGCGGTTCTAACTCAAAGTTCCAGTGTAGGTCTGCATGCGCATGTGGCGCAACAACTTCTGTAATCAAATCAACTGGAGGAATATCCCACGAAGGCGCAACGAGCCACCGTGTTGTCATGATTGGTTGAAATCCGTGAAGTTCTGCCCTGACGTCGTACTCGCCATAGTAGGTAAAGTCAGTTGTCACGGGTGTTCGACCAATTTCACGGTCATTCAGCCATACGATTGCACCCGAGGGATTGCTTGTGACTGTAATCGTGCGTTTAACGCAGCCAGCAAAGCCGCAAAAGAGTGATATAGCAAGGATAAACTTTGTGAGTTTCATAAGGCAAAAGGGACAATTATACTCTTTTTGACTACTCATCAAACTCATCTCCTCTGAATGTCGAGGCGAGATATCGTTTCTTCACGAGTTCATCGTTAATGATGGTTTTGGGGTCCCCGTCCATGAGGTTTTTACCACTATCGATGATGTACGCCCTGTCGCAGATGTGCAATGTTTGCTGAACAGCGTGGTCTGTAACTAGAATGGAAATGCCTTGTTCAGTTAATTTTCTTACTTCTTTTTGGACATCTTCAACGGTATGGGGGTCAACTGCTGCAAATGGCTCATCAAGCAAGATGAGTTTTGGTCTCATGATCAGCGCTCGTGCGATTTCAAGACGCCGGCGTTCGCCGCCACTGCATGTTTTTGCAAGTTGATTCCGTTTGTGCTCAAGGTGAAACTGCTCAAGCAGTTCATCGCACCGTTGTTTTTGGATTGGTTTTGGAATTGGAAGTGTTTCAAGGATTGCGTTTAAGTTATCTTCACACGTCATTCCTCTAAACACGCTCGGTTCTTGGGCGAGATAGCCCATACCTCTTCTTGCGTGCTGATACATCGGTAAGTGTGTGACATCTTCGCCATCAAAAAGAACTCGTCCCGCTTCGGGTTCGACCATGCCAATCATCATGCGAAAAGAGGTTGTTTTTCCTGCGCCATTTGGACCAAGCAAACCAACTACTTCACCTTCGCCGACTTCAAGGTTGACTTCATCAACGACTCTTCTGCCGCCATAACTTTTCACTAAGTTGGTTGCTGTAAGGAGAGGCATTTATTCTTCCTCATTCTCTTCCCCGTGTTCAATCTTCACGCGTCTTGCAAGCGGCGTCCAATCATCGGGATAAAACTGGTGTGCGAGTGCGCCAATGATGAGATGCATATCTTGAAACACATAATCATCAAGTTCAATTGGTTCCCTACCATCAACAACAACTTTCGCGGTCCAAGTCAGACGGGCTTTCGCGGTTTTTGAAATCCAAGTTGACATGTCTATGTCTTTAATTTCATTTGTAGTCCAACTACCTTCTGGCGTCGTGAGATTTCCATCATCACTGAGTTCGTACAATGATGCTCGCTTCTTCATTTTCAGATAACTCAGTAAATACCACAAACCAAACGGTAAACATGACATAAACACCCACTGCATAGGTCTGTCGTATTTACTTGGAGCAGTAATGTTGCCATACGTATTGAGTCCCTCTTCAACGCTCCCCATCGCTTCGCGCTGGGTTTCGATTGGTGCGCCTTCTAGGGCTATTTTCATCTGTGCAAGCCCAGCATCCCAACCCCCGTCTGAGTAACCCTCACTTTGGAGTGCGACATCAATAAGGGTGATGGCATCGAGTCGTTGCGAAGAACCATTGGGTGTGTCGAGTCCATTTTTGATGACTCTTAAGATTTCTGCGCGAGCTGCGCCGCGAGCTGCTTCAGGAATGGCAACGACGTAATCCCAGATCCCCCACAACCCTAGGACAATACAAACAATCATCATGAGGACTGACTTGAGCCAATATCGAGTTGCTAATTTAGTTTTGATTGGCACGATGCAATCACTCCTTTGGATTCTTTGGAATTCATCTTAACTCTTTTTGCTTCTTTAATGCTTTGCAGCACGCAATTGCAGCGAGGTATGCTGGCTTATACATTGCGACTGCAGGTAAATGGGCGAGCAAATAATCGAGTTGGCGTTCATCTTCACTTTGCTTTTCACTCTCTTCCACAACATGCGCCCCAAGTTCGTTTAAGGCGTGGTCAAACCACGCGCAGGTAGGCCTATCGCTATTCTCTGGCTCATCAATTTGAACTCGCACTGTGACGCCGCTTCCAAGCGCAACGATTGGGCAAAGCCCAAGCTTGGTCGTTGGTTCGCGGCAGACAAAGAGCGACGGTATCTTCTTTTCTTTTAATGCGTGATGCATGAGCGATGCATCACGACCCACAAGTGGAGGCCTGACTAAAAATCGTCCTGCTTCTTTGATTGCATTTGCTTCATTAAGGGACTCGATAATTTGAACACGCTTGCCATTTTTTGCTCGCTTCGATTGTTCTTGTCTAGCATCGGACAAAGCATGCAGTGCATCTGCTAGCGCTTGCCAGTTTTGCGAAGAACGAGCTTGGTCAATCGCAGCGATAGCCACTTTTTCATTTTTGTAAGGAGCCGTTGATTCTCGTGGTGGTGTCATTCGTTCAATTCTGTTTATGAAACATACGCTTCTGAAACTTCATCGGCAAGCGCCTGAGTTCCAAACCAGAACTTCACGGGTCCGCCGGGAACGATATGCACAAGTACTGGCGCGCCAGTTGGGAAAATGAATACGCCCTGCTCCTCGCCCTCACCATCATTCATGAGAGCAGTGATCAGACCGTTCAGTGTATGCTCATCAGAGGATTCAAACAGAAGCGGATCTTGCGTGTTTAATCTCACTGTTGCGGTCGCATCAAACTCTTGCCATGATTCATCGCCTGCCATGCTAAACGCGACAGCGTCAAACACACTTCGCCATTTAGTTGCAGGCGTCATAATGGTCTGTCCACCGTGGAGTTTATGAATTGATCCTATGATTGCTTGAATCATTTCATCCGTACTCATGTCTTTGCAAAATGTGTCTTCCCCTTCATTGCAGGGAGTGTCATCATTGCATAAGCAATGTTTTGCAGACAAACAATCAGCAGACATCGAGAGCTGCGAGCAATCTTCAGCAGCCGCTTTGACGATGCCCATGTCGTTCATGAGCTCAATAACTTCTTGTTCGGGGATAAATTCCAAAACTCTTTTCCAACTCTGTGTGTGTTATGTACGAGTATTCAATACGATAGAGGCAACAATTGCAACCGATGTTAAAACCAACCATAATTTTTGTTTGTACTGGCAACACCTGCAGAAGCCCTATGGCTGAAGGTATTGCCAAGCATTTCATTGAACAATCAGGTCTAAATGATTGGAAAGTGAGTTCGGCAGGCGTGTTTGGAATGGATGGCATGGACATCAGTTTGGAATCCATTAAAGCACTTCAAAACCGTGGTATTGAGTTTTCTAGTGCCAGTAGAGCCCTTACGACTAAGATGATTGAAGAAGCAACCCATGTGTTTTGCATGACTGAAAGTCATAAACAGAGCGTGCTTCACCTTGTGCCAGATGCAATAAGCGTTGAACTGCTTGATCCAGACGGCGCTATTGCAGACCCGATTGGGCAAAGTCAAGATGTTTACGATGTAGTTGCAGAACGCATGTTTGAGTTAATCAAAGATAGAATTAACGAGATTAATGCAGAAACGAGTTAAGGAGTAGAGATGACGATTGAAGCGAAAACAATCGCAATTGGTTCAGACCACCGCGCAAGACGAATCGTTGATTCCCTAGCATCGCACATGGAAGGAAGTGGTTGGAGTGTGACGAAGCATTATGGCGGAGATGCTGAGTCGGTTGATTATCCCGTTCCTGCAAAAGAAGTCACAGACGCAATTCAAAATGGTGATGCGTGTTGTGGTGTACTGATTTGTGGTTCTGGCATAGGCATGTCGATGGCAGCGAACAAGGCAAATGGCATTAGGGCTGCTCTCGTGCACGATTCACATTCAGCCGAAATGAGCAGGAAGCACAATAACGCAAATGTCCTTTGCATGGCTGCAGATGGACCGTTCAATCCTGATTTTGCAAGCATACTGGACTCTTGGATTGCCACAGAGTTTGAAGGCGGACGGCATCAGCGACGAGTTGATTTAATGGCATGAATAATGTTCACAGAATGATTGACGCGAATGTGAACCGCGCAGCCGAAGGGTTGCGCGTACTTGAAGATGTGGCGAGATTCCACCTGAATGACGCAACCCTCAGCGAGCATTGCAAGCAATATCGCCACACGATTCGCCATGCATTTCCAAATTGCATGCTCCACCGCGACACACGAGCAGATGTTGGGACAACGATTTCAACAAAGGAAGAGCAGCACCGTTCATCGCTTCATGACATTGTGATTGCATCAAGTAATCGTTGTTGTGAAGCGCTTCGCGTGATTGAAGAAGGCGTGAAACTTGAAGCAAGTTCTGTTTCAATTCAAGACCTTCGGTATGCGATTTATGACACATCACAACAACTGCTCAGAAAACTGGGCTCAACGAAACCCTCGCAGTGGCGCCTTTGTTTTGTTTGTACAGCGAGCGAGTGTGTACTGCCCTGGAAAGATACCATCGTTCAAGCGATTTCTTCAGGATGTGATTGCATTCAAGTTCGCGAAAAATCAATGTCAACAACGGAACTTATTGAGCATGTCAACCAAGTGATTGAGGTTGTTTCAGGAAAGGCGGCGGTCATCGTGAACGACCGCATTGATGTGATGCTCGCAACGAATGCAACAGGCGTTCATCTTGGCCTTGATGACATGACTACCCATGATGCAAGAACGATTTGTTCTGACCAGTTCGTTGTTGGAGCAACCGTCCACTCGCTTGAAGAAGCAGTGCAAGCAGCAAATGCTGGTGCAGATTACTTTGGTGTTGGGGCGATGTTTAAAAGTTCAACCAAAGATAGTGAAGTGAAAGGTATTGAGTTACTCAATGAAATCCATGACGCCTATCCACATATTCCGTTGCTTGCGATTGGCGGCATCACACCAGAAAACTGCGGGGAACTGTATGCGGCATGTGAGTGCGGTGTTGCAGTAAGCAATGCAATTGCGAAATCACAAACACCTAGTGCTACCGCTTTCGAACTATTGAATGGAGTTTCAATCGATTTATGATGCTTGCTTCTGTTTCACAACATGGAATTGTCTCAACAACACTGACGACGTTCATCTCACTCCTTGCATTTGCAACTGTGATTGGGGTCCTCTCTAAATTTGTCAAACTCCCCTACACTATCGCGCTCGTCCTTGCTGGTCTTGTTGTTGCGCTCATGGGCGCAGCCCCAGACGGCGTTGTGATTACAGACGAACTTATACTCGTATTGTGTTTACCGCCACTTCTTTTTCAAGCAGGACTCCACCTCGATCTTAAACTGCTTCAAAAGAAGGCAGTGCCGGTCATGATTCTCGCCATACCGGGCGTGCTTCTTTCATCTGCAATTGTTGCGTTTGCCGTTCAACCAATTCTTGGTTGCAGTTTGCTCGTTGCGTTCTTGTTTGGCGCAATGCTAGCACCAACGGACCCAATTTCAGTTATGGCAACACTCAAAGTAGCCAAAGCACCTGAGCGACTGAAAACAATCATCGAGGGCGAAAGTTTGTTTAATGATGGAACAGGCGTCGTTCTCTTTCTGATTTTACTTGCAGCTGTCTTCACATCAGGCGATGGCGAACACGCCATCTCAATTGCTAGCGGGCTCACTGAATTCATCAGGGTTGTCGGCCTTGGTGTTGTGTTTGGACTTGGTTTCGGACTCATTTCATTTTGGCTCCTAAGGAAACTCAATGATCACGTCCTTGAAAACGGCATCACGATTGTGCTTGCGTGGGGTTCATTTATAGTTGCTGAGCAGTACCACGCATCTGGCGTCATTGCAGTTGTGGTTGCTGGACTCATTATTGGCAACTACGGCACAAAACTCGCCATGAGCGAGTCCACCATTAACACCATCAATACGTTTTGGGAATCCATCGACTTTATTGTGAACTCAATTGTCTTCTTACTAATCGGGTTTGAGTTGCAAGCCATAGGCGGCGTTGACGCCCTTCTCAACAGTACGGTCATCTTTGCATCACTTGCTGCATTCGGTGCGATTCTGCTTGCGCGCGGTCTGCTTGTCTATCCAATTTCACTTACTGCCGGAAGAGAGTGGCATAAGGGGTGGAAGCATGTCATTTTTTGGTCAGGACTGAAGGGCTCGATCCCACTTGCCCTTGTCCTTGGACTCCCAGATGGCGAAGTGCAACGCATGCTCGTACCAGTTGCCTTTGGCGTCGTCCTACTGAGTTTACTGTTGCAGGGCTTAACGGTTGGACCGCTCATTCGCATGACTGGCGTTTCTGATGGCAGTTAAGAATTTCAGTTTTTCTTTTCTTGGAACTGGAACGTCAGCGGGCGTTCCCGTGATTGCGTGTGATTGTGATGTGTGTACAAGCGATGACCCTCGGGACAAACGGCTACGGTGCAGCGCGTGCATTCGCTTTACTGATCATGAGGGTATAGACAGAGTCATCTTGATTGATACGTCGCCTGACTTAAGGCAACAAGTGCTCCGTGAAAAACTTGAGCGGTGTGACGCCATCCTATTTACACATCAACATGTTGATCACACATTTGGACTTGATGAAGTTCGGCGGTTCAATATGGTGATGAATCAAGCGATTGATATTTATGCTGAACAAGAAACGCTATGCCATCTTCACCGCGTTTTTAACCATGTGTTTGAATCAAACAAAAATGTGAACGACTCCTTTGTTGCAAATTTGATTCCAAACGAGATTAAACCAGATGAGCCCCTTAATCTGTTTGGGCTGTGGATTACACCGATTCGATTGTTCCATGGGCGACTCCCGATTCTCGGGTTCATCCTTCACCCCGAACTTGATGAAGATACACCTCAACCATCAACAAGCGGCAACCGCAACGGCATAGGGTATCTGACAGATGTTTCAACTATTCCACCTGAATCGATGATGCAGATTGGATCGCTGAAGACGCTCATTCTCGACATGCTCAGATTCAGACACCACCCTACGCACTTGAACCTCGACCAAGCCCTTCAAATCGCAGCGAATGTGGGTGCCGAGAAGACGTTTTTTATCCACATGACGCACGATATTTCTCACGCCACGCTTGAACAGGAACTCCCTGAGGGAATTCACCTTGC
>JAKVBR010000110.1 GCA_022447165.1 Phycisphaerales bacterium
CCTACGGCAAAGTCGAGGTTGGTGCATCAATTGGAATTGTCTTCACAGTTCTCTTTGCATTCGGTTTAATCCTCATCAGGCAAGCCCTTGACCACATACATATGGATCCTGATTGCGTGTTGTACGGATCTATAGAGTTTGCTTACTTTGAACAGGAAGAGTTCTTTGGGTATATGGTTCCAAGGAGCTTTATCGTCAATGGTGTCATGCTAGTCGTCAATGCCTTCTTGCTCTTACTCTTTTATAAAGAAATGAAGATTGCTTCTTTTGATTATGCACTCGCTAAATCCCAGGGCTTTAAACCCGAACTGATGCACTATGTGTTAATGACGATGACTGCTGTAACCGCAGTTGCAGCATTTGAATCCGTTGGTTCAATTCTAGTTGTTGCGATGTTCATCGTGCCACCTGCAACTGCGTATCTGTTAACAGATAAGTATTGGTTGTTAATGGTGATTGCACTCGTTGTTGCTTGCCTTTCATCTGTTCTAGGGCATTTAGGTGCAATCACAATCCCAACTTGGTTTGGTTTTAGTGGCACCGTTACATCGGGCGCGATGGCGGTTGCAGCTGGCATCCTATTTCTCATCGCGTGGATTTGCTCGCCAAGGCACGGATTAGTTGCACTAGTAGTCAATCGTTTAGTTGTCAAAATTAAAATTTTGAAAGAAGATGTCCTTGGCATTCTGTGGCGATTAGAAGAGCGAAAACAACAATCAATGGTGCAACAACAGTTGCAAGAAGTGCTTCAAACAAATAAAACAATGTTTACAGTTGCGATGTTCAGTTTGAAGAAATCTGGTGCTGTGCAACGTGAAGCAGGTGTCATACAACTTACAAATGAAGGCAGGGCACAAGCCTCATCAATCGTTAGGACCCATCGGCTCTGGGAAGTGTATCTTGATAAACATTTCCCTCAAGACACGCATCAGTTACACCATTCCGCATCTCGTCTTGAACATGTCACAACAGAGGCAATGCAAGAGAAACTCGGAACAGCAACGCATGACCCGCACGGTTCAGAAGTTCCGGGAATCGAAGATGAGTAGCAGTTATTCATGGTATCCTTTGAACATGAAGAATATTCTTGCATGTGTAGCATTGGTTTTACTCATGGGTTGCGAAACAACGCAGTCTGATCACTCACAACTCATTCAACGACCATTCTCTGAAGTAGATGCGAGTCAGACAATCGTTCTGAGCAAAGGAAAAACGTTCGAGGTCACGCTTCCAGAAAATCCGACCACGGGGTACGCATGGCAAATGGAAGTGTCTGATTTATCTGTCCTGAAAAAGTTAAGTTATTCTTTCACAGCGAATGCAAGTGGCAGAATAGGCGCAACGGGAGAAGGCTTATGGACTTTCCGTACGCTTCAAAAAGGTCAGGCCACAATTACTGCTTCATACGAAAGACCGTGGGATGACAATGATGAACCCACGAAAGTCATTACATTTACATTGCAGGTACAGTAGCGGCCTTCTCATACATTGCTTCATATGACTTGACGACTTGGCCAGTGTCTAGCCAATTAAGCATGTGTTTCCTTGCGGCTTTCCCCATCTCATTTCTTTTTTCATCATTAGAGAGTACGCTTGAGATTGCATCAGCAAATGCTACTGCATCTCGGTCGACGATTAACGCGCCTCCGCCGCTTTCTAACTCGCGCCAAATATCGGTACCTTTTGTTGTGATGACAGGTGTTTCACAAAGCATCGCTTCTGGATAGACCAAGCCAAAATTTTCTTGTTGTGTTGGAAGTGCAAAAACATCGGCGTGTGCAAACAAAGACAACTTTGTGTCTCCTACGACCATCCCTAAGAAGTTGAATTGTTTAGTAAGTCCCTGGTTGTCAACTGCGTTCTGAAGCATATCGATGTATTGTTGTTCGCCTGTTCCAGCAATCAAAAACGAAGGGGTCTCGCCTCGCTCTTTTAAGATTGAAGCAGTTTCGATGAGTGTTTCAATTGATTTTTTTGGATGTACTCTGCTTAGGAAGAGCACGGCCTTGTTTGGGAATGCGCCGAACGCTTCTTCTGCAAGGATTGGATTCGGAACATGTGCGTATGGCTCTAAATCAACAATGAGTGGAATAGCTACTGCGTTGTCATGTGGTAACCAGCGTGATGCTTGGCGCTTTTCCTCCTCTGCAGTAGTCAAAATCGTCGAAGCGCCATGCACTAATTTTTTACCGTAAGTTGCAAGATAGAGTCGTTTTTTTAGCCCACGTTGTTCCATGCACCAATCATCGAGCATGCCATGCGTGCTTAACACCCATGGCGTGCCAGCTCTTTTGCAAGCCGTAGCCATTTGCACATTAGATGGCATCCACATCGCATGAATGTGTACAACATCAGCATCGGCTGCAGCAGCAGTTGCCATCGATACTTGATTTGCGCTAAACCGTCCGCCTGTCTTTTGAAGTGGTCCGAGTAAAACTACAGTAGGGGTGTTCGGTTCATTGCCCCATTGTTCTGGAACATCACAATCATCAGTTGTGAGCCAAACAACTTCATGACCGAATCGAGCAAGTGCTGTAGATAAGTCGAGTGCAGCTCGTACTGTTCCACCCTCGGTGAGGCGGGTGGTTGGAAAGTAGTGCAGGATTTTCATGAGGTCTCATTTCTCTCTTCGGTTATCCATGCATCATCACCTTCATAACCATGTCTCACTAGAAAATCAGCAAGTTGCTTCCCATATGCTTCTCGCAAGGAGGGAGTGAAATGATTAACCCAATCGCCAGCGACTCCCTTACGAGCAAATGCTGTGGTTGAACTTTCGCCTCTGGTTCTGCCTCCGCTCATTTTCTTAAAACTGTACGCATCAACGATTGATTCTATTGTGCTTTTTGAATTGTCTAGCTCAAAAAGTGTTGCGATACGCGTCATTCCTTCTACGGGATTCTCAAGCATCTCTTCATATTTGAGTTGAATTGAATGTTCGGAATTTGCATTGTCTGTCCACGATTCAACCCACTGCACATATCCTGGAAGCATTCGTTCTGCGAAGACGTGCAATCCCTCCTCGATAGTTGCCTGAGTATGAAACTTGTGCTCAGGATGCCAAGGTGTATTTTGAACATAAAAGTGGTAACTGACCGCGACATCTCTCAAGTCGCGGTGAAGCACGACATAGTTAATGCCAGAGCGTTCAAGCACATTGACGTTGTTCAATGAACCATGACAGTGCATTTTCGTAAGCACTAGCGCTCGCTGTAAATGATCAAACATGTTTGAGGGCATTTCAAAATCATGTGAACCGCCTGTTGCTAGTTCGTGTTTTGCAATAGCAGGCAATAAGTACTCGTGGTATCCCTCGTAACTCGACACCATCTTTTCAATCCATGTTGAGCCGCTTTTAGGCAGCCCAGCGATGAAGAGAATATGTTGTGGATATTGTGTTCCAAAGGATTTGTATCCCTCGCGGCATGCGTGTAGCTGTTCTTTTGCTCGAGCATATACCGCAACTCTTTTGCCAATCCTCGTTGCCCACGGCGGCAACTTTCTTGCAACTGATTCTAAAGATTTTGTATTCATCGTTAAGGCAAGTCTACGACTTCATATTTCCCTTTGACAATGCCGTTGTGATGATTGAGAGGAATTCTCCCAAGTGGCCAAGAGTCACTTAACTCAACAAGAACCCAATCCCTCCCTCGGTGTCGAATGGAATGGTCATCTTGTTCTGCACGGAGTTGAACGCCAGCAAACAAATGGTCATCAATCACAATGAAACAGACATCAACTAAATCAATGGAACGGACGAGCGATGCGAACAATAAACTTTTTGTATCACAGTCACCCCACTTTTTAGAAAGCGTTTCAAGTGGCATCATCGCGCCTGCGGTGAGAATCTTTTCACTATCTTCGTTCATGCGAAAATCACTTGGGATTTTGTACTCAAGAGTCTGCACAAAAGAAGCAAATGCGCCAACAAGTTCTCTTGTTGAACGGTAGCCCTGTCTTTTTGCAGTTGAGCGAATCGTTTTGGCGGATTGCCTAAGCGGAGAGATACTTTTTGTAATCACCCAGGCGTAATCAACTAAAAATTGATTGCCACCATTTTGCATTTTGATGCCGTGCGTTCCTGCCTTGTGCTTAAGTTCCCGCTGTTTTTGTGCAAGGTCTTGTTCATCGGTATAACTAATCGTTGTCCAAGTTTCTGGAATGCCAAATGATTCCGAAGCAAACACAACATCTTTTTCATCTATGCGAAGCACACACTCTAACTCTTGCATTTGAGCGCCTTGTTTAATGACAGCGGTGTCACCTTCCCACCGCATGACTTCGCGTGTATTGATGTCCTCCCAAACAAACTGGTGCTTTTCTGGAGCAAGCCCTAAGCATGCAAGCAGTGGTAAGAGCAGCAGTGAATTGTTAAATCGATGGGGCATGTTGGCAAAGTTCTTGGGTTATACGAACGGCTTCCTTCACTTGGTCCTGCGTAACATCTAGATGAGTGACAAATCGGATCCGATATTTGTCGAGTGCTTCTGACAAAACACCTCTTTCAGTTAACTTTCGGCATAATGATTCGCCGTCTCCAAGAGAAGGGTCAATATTAAAGAAGACCAAATTGGTATCTGTTTCGTTCACATTACAAGTGATGCCGTCAATGGCATTGAGCCCTTCAGCGAGGATTTTCGCATTCGCGTGGTCATCTGCAAGCCGGTCCACATGGTGGCCGATGGCATACATCGCAGCCCCTGCGAGGATACCGGATTGACGCATCGTTCCACCGAGCAGTTTTCTTGCTCGCCTTACTCGGTGTATGACTTCGCGGTCGCCGACCACGATTGACCCCGCAGGACAACCGAGCCCTTTGGAGAAACACGCTGAAATGGTGTCGAATGACGCCCCCCAAACTTGTGCGTCTATGCCAGTTGCCACAATGGCGTGCCAAATGCGTGCGCCATCAAGGTGTGTTCGAAGGCCTAGCGACCTTGCTGTTTCACATACATCTTGAAGTTGTTCAAGCGGCCAAACAGATCCGCCACCTCTATTGTGGGTATTTTCAAGTGAAAGAAGTGTGGTCTTACAAAAGTGCGAGTCTTCTGGTTTGATCAATGCAGTGACATCATCTGCAGTAAAGAAGCCCCGCTCACCACACGCTATTGCAAAACTACAACCATTGAGCGCTGCTGCACCGCCTGCTTCATATCTCACAACGTGTGATTCACCATGGATGATGATCTCATCTCCTGGTCTTGTTTGCGATTTGATTGATGCTTGATTCGCCATTGTTCCAGTTGGAACAAAGCATGCATCCTCCTTGCCAAACAGTTCAGCACACCGTTCTTGTAGCGCATTCACAGTGGGGTCATCCCCCCAAACGTCATCACCGAGAGGCGCAGACATCATGGCATCTCTCATGCCATCAGTTGGCTTCGTTACGGTGTCACTTCGTAAATCAATTTCGCAATCGTCCATATTGACGATTGTACGCACGCCGCGGTGAATCTGTGTACTATTTCTTCATGATGAATTGGAAATGGTTTTGTATTGAAGGCATTCTTCTACTGATTTTAGGCGTCATTGCAATATTGCAACCCAGTATTGCTGCAGAAGCGGTTGCCATGCTCATTGGATGGTTGCTTGTGATTTCGGGCTTGGTTGCAGTCATCGGGGGTATCTCTCATCAAAGTGGACCACGCTCGCCAGTTGCATTTGGCGGTGGCCTCATCACGCTGATTTTTGGTTTTCTATTGCTCATCTTGCCCGCTCCCGCGCTCGCAACAGTGAC
>JAKVBR010000111.1 GCA_022447165.1 Phycisphaerales bacterium
GTGATGCTGTGCGTGCAGGGCTCGTTGATGAGAACAGGGGTGTTCGGTTTGTTGCAGTCATGATGATGGGTGAGGCCGAGTTATGTGATAACACCGTGCTGCTTGAACCGTTACTCGACGACCCGTCTCCTTCAGTGCAGGCGGCGGTGTTATGTACGCTCTATAAATGCGGCAAGCAAGTTGACTTGAATCCAATTGGCATCATGCTCAATAGCAGTGACCCAGAACAGCGTGGCAATGCTGCACTTGTTCTTGGCGAGATGGGTAATACTTCTTCGGTAAGTTTGATTCGCCATGCTTCGCGAACGACGCCGCCTTCAATTCCAACGATTCGGCGACGAGTGATTAATCTTCAAATGGCAGAAGCACTCGTCAAACTTGGGCAAGAAAAAGATTTAGAAATCATTAGAGCGGCAATCTTTAGTTCTCTTCAAGAGGCAGAGATTACGGCGCTCGCTTGCCAAATTGCAGGACGCGTTAATGACGTTCAAATTCTCTCAACACTTGAAAGTATCGCGGCTTCGCCCGACCGATATCCAGATGAAATTCGCCTTGTTGCAGCATCTTCAATTGCGATGATTAATCCGGAAAAAGTCCCTACAGAAATCGTGCTAGGGTTTACATCAAGTGATTTTCCGCTGCTTCGAGCTCAAAGTGCAACGACCCTCGGAATTGAAGGCAATCAAGTGAATTTGGGTCCACTTGCACTCATGCTCAAAGATTCTGACCCAAATGTCCAAATCGCGGCTGCTGGCGCCATTTTACGCATCGATAAGGGCGATTCTGTTGCCGGAGTCCATTGACAATATTCCCTTATCAGGGTACAAAATACCCCCAAAGAAAAGACTTAGGGACTTTTTTAATCATTGGTGAATGTTCACCAACCATGTCCAACCCTAAGCGTCACTGTTTTAAGAGGTTTTTAAAGAGGTAAACTCGTGCACATCTTGACAAAAATATTCATCGTTCTCGTTACGCTCCTTGCAGTTGCAATGGTACCGCTCGTAGCAACATTCACAATGAACGAAAATAGTTACCGTACGAAGTATCGCGCAGCAGATGATCAGCGACGCGTTGCAACTGTCCGTGCTCAAGATGCAGAAACATCTCTAGCAGCACAACGAATGCAACTACAACAAGAGATTGACTCAAGACAGGGCACAATTGATTCACTTCGCAGCCAGTCCGCTCAATCACTTGCAACAATTAGTTCTCTTGAAGCTCGCATCGGAACGCTTGAAGCACAAGTTGCTCAAAGCAATGCGAACTTGCAAACACTTACAAATGCGAGCGATGTCAACAGTGAGTTGAAGAAACGTTTCGTTAATGAAAATTACAACCTCAGAGAAGAAGTCATCGATTCAGAACGAATGGTGATGGAAATGGAAGATCAACTTGAGCAAGCTCGTTATGAGGCAGATGAAGCAAGACGAGCATCTCAAAAATCAAAAGAAGAACGATACAACATGGAGAAGCAACTCGACGCTCTCCAAGCACGCATTGATGCATATGTATCAAAGTACGGTGAACTTGAGGCAGTCACAGCAGTTGAGGCAGGCATTGCCCCAGACCGTACGATGACTTCAACAGTCCTTACAGTTTCACGCAACAATGATGATGTACTCGTTGAAATCAATGCTGGCTCACGAGATGGCGTTCAAGAGGGCTGGATTATGACTGTGGGAGACGACGGCACATTCCTCGGAAGACTTCAAATCGAAGATGTTGATATCAATCGTTCCATTGGTCGTGTGACACTCGAGGATGCTTCAAGAGGCCTCGTTGTGCCTGGTTCAACAGTATTCGCGATGAAAGGAAGAAATTGACCTATGGCTCAATTCGATACGCCAGTTTCTTCACATTCACCGAGCCCAGACGTCTTCACGACGCTGTTACTCGTTGCTATGCTTCTGCTTGCAGGTGGCGTTGCTTGGATGTACCTCGTCAATACTGAGCACTCAAAACTCGACGATCGATCAGAAGGTGGCCCACTCGTCTTGATTGATACGCAGTAAGTTCGCGTACTCATTCGCTCATAGCTTCAAAATCCCTTATCATTCTTAAAGAAGACAACTCGCAAGGTCGAGTTGATTGTAGTGATGAGGAGTTCACAGAGTGTTTGACAAATTTTTAAGTTGGTTCAGTGTGGATATGGGGATTGACCTAGGCACATGCAATACCCTTGTATGTGTTCGCGGTGAGGGCATTGTGCTCGATGAACCATCAGTTGTCGCCGTTAAGAGAAACACGAATAGAGTGCTGAATAATGGCAATGCCGTTGGTTTCAGCGCGAAAGAGATGCTCGGCAAAACGCCCGGGTCAATTACCGCAATTCGTCCTTTGAAAGATGGCGTCATCAGTGACTTTGAAATCACTGAAGCGATGTTGAGTTACTTCATTCGTAAGGTGAGTGGTCGCGGGCGAGTCATTGGGCCACGAGTTGTGATTGCAGTTCCATCTGGCATTACTGAAGTAGAGAAGCGAGCGGTGCTTGATTCAGCAGAACGTGCAGGTGCTAGGCGAGTGTATCTTGTAGAAGAACCAATGGCTGCAGGTATTGGTGCTGGTCTTCCGATTGTGGAACCAACTGCGTCAATGGTTGTTGATATCGGTGGTGGTACGACTGAAGTTGCAATCATGTCACTCGGTGACATTGCAACCTGCGAATCCGTTCGTAAGGCGGGCGATGACTTGGATGAAGCCATCATCAACTATATGAAAAAGAATTACAGTTTGACGATTGGTGAACAAACTGCAGAGCGAATCAAAATTGAAGTTGGCTCTGCGGCACCGATGAAGAAAGAAACTACAATTGACGTGCGTGGTCGAGATAACATTACAGGTTTGCCCCGAAAAACAACTGTAACGAGTGAAGAGATTCGAGAATCGCTCTCTGAGCCAATTCAAGACATTCTCGATGTTGTCACGCGTACGCTTGAGCGTGCTGAACCAGAACTTGCAGCAGACCTCGTTGATAACGGTATTTGCATTGCTGGTGGTGGAGCACTTCTTCGCGGCATCGATGTTGTGATTTCGAATGCAACAGGGCTGGACGTTCGGATTGCTGAAGATCCATTAACCTGCGTTGCAAGAGGCACTAGCATTTATCTCGATAACTTAGAACTTTGGAAATCTGTCCTTGAATCTGACATGGGCGATTAACGCTTGATTCGTTTCTGAAAAGGTGAATCAATTTCTAACATTTCGAAGACCTGTGAAAGCATTGCCGGTTGTGGTGTCACTCACAATTGCGGTTTCACTTTTTCCTGCATCTTGGCTTGGTTGGACGAAGGACATTTCTGATTTAGTCCGAGTCCCAGTGACCCCACTTTCTCATGTGGGTGTTTTACTCACAGGCTGGATGAGACCTGCTGCTCAACTATCCGATTTGCCAACTGACCAAGATGAACGAAACACGCTTGCGATTGCAGAACGAGAGCATTACAGGCAACTCTATCATGCACAGTTATTGCGTTCAACGGAACTCGCTGACATCTTAAGAGAGTTACAACAGTTGCCTGAATCTGCGCTACGCAATCCGCTCCCGCCAGTATCAGTTCCAGTTGACATCACAGGTATCAATCCACATAACCCTTCTTCGCCAGTTGAGTTAAAACTTGCTCGCGGTGTGTCCGAGCGAATTGCAGATGGAGATCTTGCAATTGTTGGAAGAGATGTTGTAGGTCGAGTGACAGATATAGGACTCACTCGCATTTCGCTCTTGCCAACAACGCACTCAAGCCATGGTCATGTTCGCGCATCGATTGTTCCAGCACACCCACAGACGGGTCGGCCACGGATACTTGCAACAGTTCTTGCATTCGCAGATGGTGGGCCACACCTATATGCAGAATGCGCTTCATCACTTGATGTTCAGGTTGGCGATTTAGTTGTTATCGATGATTCGAGTTGGTCAGAACATGCTAAAGGGCTCATTGTGGGCAAGGTCACTGCAATAAAGCCCATAGATGAAGCGCCGCTTAGGAATGCGCTTGAGATTACGCCAAGACGAAAACCAAGAGATGTCGCGCGAGTGATTATCCTTGGCACAACAGAGGGGCATGAGTAAATGCGAATCATCGTTCTTTTCATCGCAGCTGTGCTCGCACTCGCGTTTGACTCTGGCTTTTCAGGGCTGTTTACACTGAAATCATTAGGCAACATTACACCAATGGCAATGCCATGCGTCGTTGTGTTTGTAGCACTCTTTGCGCCCGAAATCACGGCACTTATAACTGTTCTGTTGCTAGGTGTCCTTGTAGATTTGTCTCCGGGCTATGGGGATTTAGCAGATGGAGCATATCTCATTGGACCTCACGCTCTTGGATTTTTCGTTACTGGACTATTTATCATGAAGTTTAGAAACGTGGTCTTCAGAAGACGCATTCTTACAATAGTGGTGTTTGCAGTTGGTTGTGTATTAGTTACTGGGGCAGTGGAAGCGCTCGTGCTAATCATCCGTGGTTTCATGCCGTGGACACCTCCGATAACAAGTGGTGGGTTTGGAGCATTCTTAAAATTGATTGGATCATCGATCTATACAGGCATTTTCGCCGTACCAATTGGGTGGTGTTTATTGTCTACCATAGGTATATGGAGATTCCATTCACCAACGGGTCGTCGGGCAACATGGAGATGAGTGCATGAGCAAATGGTATATCAAAGATGAGGGTTCTTCCTTCTTAGAACCACTATCAGATTTAAGAGCATCATTTGAATGTCGCAATGGTGGGCTCACAATCCTTGAACGACTTGTTAGAGAAAGAGGTACTGAACCAGCAGGATTTGTTTGTGAAGATTCTGTGCGTGGTGAAATGATCACTGCTCGCACAGGATTGAAGTGTGTAGATAACCCTGATGGAGAATTGGTAGAACATGACTCGTTAACGTTGTGGGGCGTGTTAGATGCGCTGCCTGAGTTGCTTGCAAAAGATTTGGACTGTGCAGATGAGTTTGATTCACGCAACGACTTGACAGTGGTCGGGGAACATAGAGTTGACATTCACAGTTCAGTCATGGTCTATCCGAATGTTGTGTTTGATGCAACAAATGGTGCAATACGGGTAGAAGAAAATGTCACGATAAAAGCAGGGGCAGTGATCACAGGACCATGTTGGATTTCTAGGAATTCGACGGTAAGTGAGCACGCTGCGATAAAGACAAACACGGTGATTGGCCCAGTGTGTAAAGTGGGCGGTGAAATAGGTGGTACGATTCTCCAGGGCTTTGCCAATAAAGTCCATGATGGTCATTTAGGAGATTCCATTGTTGGTGAGTGGGTTAATCTCGGTGCAGGGACAACGAATTCAAACTTGCTGAACACGTATGGTGAAATCATTCTCAAAGATTTAAACGGTAAACGTCATAAAACGAATCGCTCTTATGTAGGCTGTTTCATTGGTGACCATGTCAAAACGGCTATATGTACACGGCTTATGACAGGAACTATTATTGGCACAGGTGCAATGATTGCATCTTCTACGCCTGTACCGTCGCCGACTCCAAGATTTCATTGGTTAACAGATGGTGGTGCGAGAATGTACACCATTGAAAAGTTTATCGCGGTCGCCCAAACTGTAATGGAGCGTCGAGGTAAGACACTTGACAGTTCGATGGAAGCGGCGATAAGGCAACTTGCAAGTGAGTGAACGCAAATCACTGTACATCATTGATGGACACGCTCAGTTTTTTAGAGCGTATTACGCTATTCGCAACCCAATGAGTTCA